>CAZKNV010000338.1:0-2867 GCA_964554145.1 uncultured Burkholderiaceae bacterium | reverse complement strand
CGCGATGCGGCCAGGAAGAACACTTCATCGCCCGGCTGGATCATCGTGTCGCCATCAACCCTGACGCTAGCGTCGTTGCGAAACAAGGCAACGATGCGGGTATCGACGTTCGGAATGTGCCGGCGCAGCTCCTTGATCGGATGCGACACCAGCGGCCCGCCGGCAAACGTACGCACCGCAATCAGGCTGGCGCGGCCGTCGGCGAACTCGAGTACCTGCAGAGCCTCCGGAAAATCGACCAGCTTCAGCAGGTAGTCGGTCACCGTCTGCTCGGGAAAGATCACGTGCGTGGCGCGAAAGCCGCCTTCGCCGATCAGATTCGGATGAGCCTGCAGCTCGGTGTTGCGCACGCGCGCAATGCGCGTCGGGATGTTGTACAGCTCGGCAGCGATCTTGCACGCGACCAGATTCGATTCGTCGTACGCGGTGACTGCGATCAGGATGTCGGCGTCGTCTGCGCCGCCCGCCTTCAAGGTTGACGGCAGCGCCGCATTGCCCACCAGTCCGCGCAGATCGAACCGGTTCTGCAACTCGGCAACACGCGCCGCGTCGGTGTCGATCACGGTGATGTCATTGGCTTCGGACACCAGTGCTTCGGCCACCGAGGAGCCGACCCTGCCGGCGCCGACGATGATGATCTTCATGACGACGGCAAGCGGCAGGTCCTACGAAGCTGACTGTGCTTCAGTCGTCGTACTCTTCGCGGCGTTTTGAGTAAACCGGAGGTTCGGCGGCTGCGACCGGGGACTCGTTGACAGCGGGCGCTTCGTCCGCAATGCGCTCATTGCGACGCGTGCCGCGCGATAGCTCGATGCCCAATTGCTTCAGCTTGCGATAAAGATGCGTGCGCTCCAGACCCGCCCGATCAGCCACGCGCGTCATGCTGAAATTCTCGCGCGCCAGATGGTATTCGAAGTACACGCGCTCGAACTGATCGCGCGCGTCGCGCAGCGGCTGATCGAGCGCGACCCCGTTGTGTTCGCCTGGCTCATTGGACTTGGCCGGCTCGGCGCGCACCGCTACCGCGCGATCGGCATCGGCGGCGGTCGAAACCGGCGCCGATTCGACGACTGCAAGCGATGCCGATAGCACAGGCGCAGCCATGCGAACGGTGCGCATCACACGACCGCGCTCGAGCCCGGACCGCACGGCCGTCAGCAAGCGCGTCATCGCAATCGGCTTTTCCAGAAACTCCAGCGCGCCAAAGCGTGTGGCTTCGACCGCCGTGTCGATCGTGGCGTGGCCGGACATCATGATGACCGGCATCGTGAGCTGTCCATTGGACGCCCACTCCTTGAGCAGCGTCACACCGTCGGTGTCCGGCATCCAGATATCGAGCAGCACCAGATCGAGCTCTTCACGACCGCGCGCCGAGCGGGCGGCCGCAGCGTTTTCCGCTGTTACTACCGAATGGCCTTCGTCGGCCAGTATCTCCGACAGCAATTCACGAATTCCGATTTCGTCGTCGACGACGAGGATATTAGCCATGACTGATTAGTTGATTTGCAAGCTACGTTGCAAGCTTACGCTGCGCCGCCATCACAACCCGACGCGCATCAGGCCGCGTGCAACGCCGGCGCCACCCGGACCTCAGCGAGCCTGCGAAATACGATGGTAACGATGGCGCCGCCACTGCCTCCGACCCCAGCGCTGCCGCGATTGACGACTTCGATGCGTGCGCCGTGCTCATCGACGATTTTTTTCACCATCGCAAGACCCAGACCGGTGCCGCCGGATTTGCTTGTGACATAAGGCTCGAATGCACGGCGAAGTATATTCGCCGGAAAGCCGGGACCGTTGTCCTCGACTGCCAGCCGCACCGCACGCGCCTTCGTGTTTGCTTCTTCGATTTCGACCAGCTCGGTACGCACCCAAATACGTGCATCGGTGCGGCCGGCCAGTGCATCCTGCGAGTTCACCACCAGGTTGTGAATCACCTGTCGCAATTGCGTTGCATCGCCTTCGATCAACGGCAGCCCGGGCCGCAACGACAGTTGGATGGTTCCGCCGCCAAGCTCGACACCATAGAGCGCCGCGACTTCTTCGACCAGGGTGTTCAGCGCGAGCGGCGAGAGCCGTGCCGGCGGCACGCGCGCGTAGTCGCGAAAATCGTCGACCATGCGCTTCATCGCCGCGACCTGGCTGACGATGGTCGACGTGCCGCGTTTCAGAACTTCGGCATCCAGCGTTGGCAACTTGTCGATCAGCTTCATCTGCAGTCGTTCGGCCGCCAGTTGAATCGGCGTCAGCGGGTTCTTGATTTCATGCGCTAATCGGCGCGCCACTTCGCCCCACGCCAATGCGCGTTGCGCCGAAATAATCTGAGTAATGTCGTCGAACACGACTACGAAGCCCAGGCCATCGTCCAGCGGCAGGCGCGAACCGCGCGCCAGCAGCATCAAGGGTTCGCCCGCGGCATTCTTGTCAATGGTCTTGCTGGAGCCGGATGCAGCCACCGGTGCACGCTTCACTTCGATCTGCTGCTGCCACGAGTCCTTCGGCGACGCCGTCAACGTGTGATCGGCAAACGCCGTGCTCAGCGCGGTAGCCAGGGCCGCATCGATTTCGTGCAGCGGCCGATCGGTTTGCTGCATCAGCCCATGGCCAAGGATGCGCGACGCGCCATGGTTGGCGGTGACAAGCTGAAAGTCCTTGTTCAGCACGACCACACCGGCCGATAAATTGGCCAGAACACGTTCCAGATACGTTTTCGCATTCTCGACTTCGCGCTGCTTGGTTTCGACCTGGTCGCGCGCTTCGGTCAGTTGCCGCGTCATCGCGTTGAACGATTGTGTCAGCAGGTTCAGTTCGTCATTACCCTTGAACTCGCGCACCTGCCGATAGTTACCCTCGGCGACCGCCTTGGT
>CAZKNV010000337.1:0-2885 GCA_964554145.1 uncultured Burkholderiaceae bacterium | reverse complement strand
GACGTTGTTGTGGAACGCGATTCCGAGGGCTACTTCGTCGCCTCGGTTCCGGCGCTGCCCGGCTGCCATACTCAGGCCAAGTCTCTGGACGAGCTGATGGAACGCATTCGCGAAGCTATCGAGCTGTGCCTGGAGGAGCAGGGTGACAGCACCGAGAGTCTCGATTTCATCGGAGTGCAGCGCGTCACGGTCAGCGCGTGACTTCTTTGCCGGTGAAGCCGTATGCCTATGAAACGCACTCGCAACTGAGCGTAGTTTCACAGAGGGTAATGCAATCTGTGCTCAGCGCCCGCAAGAACACCAAACGTCAGACCGTGGCCAACACAGCCTGCGCGTGGTGGCGATGGGTCACACCACCAAGCCATCCTACCTGCCTTCCCTGAGTTGCACGAGTGCGACCGTGCGCTCGTTAAGGTAGCGCTTAGCTGATGATCAAACAGGACATATGGGATGCCATTGATGTAAACCTGCTTCACTCTGTTCCTGTCCGAAAAACATGATATTTTTCGGACTAAATGACCAAGAAGACCCCCGCTTCCGCCCGCAGGCGCGTGCCGTCCAGCATTGACGCGGCAGTGGCGCGCCGCGTGCAACGCGCTGCGCCGGGTACGGTATTCACGCCTGCGCAGTTTGCCAAGACGGGCAGCCGAAGTGCCGTGGACAAGGCGCTGCAGCGGCTGGTAGCGCGCGGCGGGCTGCGTCGGCTGGCGCGTGGGTTGTACGACAAACCACGCGAAGACCCCCTGCTGGGCACCTTATGGCCATCGGTCGATGCAATCGTCAAGGCGCTCAGCGGCAAGGATCGTCTGCGTCTGCAGCCCACCGGGGCCTATGCAGCCAATCTGTTGGGCTTGACAGAACAGGTACCGGCTCGAGTCGAGTTTCTGACCGACGGCACCGGTCGCACGGTTCGGGTCGGCCCGATGCGTATCGTGCTCAAGCGGACTACGCCACGGCAAATGGCCGCCGCCGGACGCAGTAGCGGACTGGTGATACAGGCCCTGCGCAATCTGGGGCCTGCCCACATTAGCGCCGACCGTCTAGACCGACTGCGTCGTACGCTACCCACCGCCGAGCGGCGCGCTTTGCTGGACGATCTCGCGCTGGCGCCGACATGGATGCGCCCGCTGCTCCGGAGCCTGGCGGAAGCCAGTTGATCATGGACGACCCTCTGCGCTTTCTCTCGCTACCGCCGGAGCGCCGCGCGCTCGCGCTCGAGCAAACGGCCGCAGCTCTGAACGCGTCGACCGTAATGGTAGAAAAGGACTTCTGGGTTTGCTGGCTACTCGGCCTGCTGTTCGCCGACTCCGAGCTTGCGCCGCATGTGGTGTTCAAGCGCGGCACGTCCTTGTCCAAGGTATACGGCGTGATTGACCGCTTTTCGGAAGACATCGACCTGTCGTTGTCGCCGGCCTTCGTCGGTGCCAACGAGGCGAGCTTTGCGGCGCTGGCGAGCCGTACCAGGCGCGACGCTGCACTGGTGCAAATGCAGGTGCAGTGCGGCGAGCGCACGCGCAACACGGTGGCGCCGCGGCTGGAAGCGGCCGTCACTGCGGCCGATGTTCATGACCCCGCCTCCCACCTTTGACGCCGTGCTAAACCAATTACGGGTAGCGGAACAGATCCTTAACGAGATAACTGTGTGAGGAGCAACTCCACGATTTGTCCTCGTGCCGCACAACCATCTAATCGCGATAGACGGTAACGCGAACGGAGAGTGTATCGGTCATTCACGATAGAACATCGATAGCTGAGAGCTGTTCCGGCAGCGGAGTTCAGCGAAGTGAAGAATGAATATTCACTGATAAGGCTATATTTACTGCGCAGTGATTCCCCCACTCGCATCGGCGCCGGATATCGCGTGTATTGCGGGCGCCATGGGAGGGCGACAGTAATTTTGCTGTGCGGAGGAGGTAAGCGCTCGCAGCGGCAGATATCAAGCGAGTGAAGGAGCTTTGGTCAGATTGGACACAGAGACAGTCATGAGAAAGTTGAAGGGTGCCGTTTCGCACCACGAACGCGAAGTGGCAGAGTTGCGAGAAGATCGTGGACTCGCGATGGAGCGGCCATGGAGTCGCTCGACGATCCGAATGATCGTGCGGCCGGCTTGCTCGCCGTGCGCACGGTCGCCGAAGCGTATGGAGGACTCGGCGTCCTTGCCAATTCGCCTGTAACCGCGCGGTGCGCATCAGCCCTGTTCCCACGCACGCCGGCGTGGCGTAGACGTCAATCCACGCGTTGCCTATGACCGGTTGTTCCCCCCGGATATAAGAGGATCACGACCTTTTCAATCTGATACTCAAGGCTCAGCAAGCAGCTGCAGCCACTCTGACAGTTCTCCTTGTGCTACATGTACCTTATGTGATACAGTCCTTCTTGAAAGTGCATGCTGACAAAGACCCCCGAAAACACCCCTGGTCTTCTATCGCCGCGCGAGCGGTGAAGAGCCAGTGCGAGCGTGGCTGAAGACGCTTGATCCCGCCGATCGCCACGCGGTTGGCCTTGATCTCATGCGGGTGCAGTTTCGGTGGCCGGTCGGCATGCCTTTGTGCCGGCCACTTGGGCAGGGGCTTTGGGAAGTGCGGACGATTTTGCCAAGCCGCCGCATAGCGCGGGTGTTGTTCTGCCTGTTCGAAGGTGATCTGTGGGCGCTCCACAGCTTCATCAAGAAGGCGCAGAAAACGCCGCCGGCCGAACTGGCGCTCGCGCGGCAACGAATGAAGGAGATTAAACGATGAGAAAGAAAAAACATCCGAACCGCGGTTCAACGCTTGACGCTTTCCTCGAAGAGGAAGGCGTCAAGGAAACCTTCGAAGGCCAGGCGATCAAGGAAGTGATCGCCTGGCAGCTCATGCAGGCAATGGAAGAGAAGCAAGTCTCGAAAA
>CAZKNV010000336.1:0-2889 GCA_964554145.1 uncultured Burkholderiaceae bacterium | reverse complement strand
AACGCGCAAATCGCGAGCAGCACCGTCCAGCTGCGGAAGCTGCCGCGCTTTTCGGTGGCGGCCAACGAGTGGATTAGCGCAGTGCCGACCAGCCATGGCATGAACGACGCGTTTTCAACCGGATCCCAGAACCACCAGCCGCCCCAACCCAGTTCGTTGTACGCCCACCAGCTACCAAGCGCGATGCCGAGCGTCAGGAAACACCAGGCAACCGTGGTCCATGGCCGCGACCAGCGCGCCCATGACGCATCGAGCTTGCCACCGAGCAGCGCCGCAATCGCGAATGAGAAGGCGACCGAGAAGCCGACATAGCCCATGTAGAGCAGCGGTGGATGAAACACCATGCCCGGGTCTTGCAGCAAAGGATTCAGATCGCGGCCATCGGCCGCGGGCGGAAACAGGCGATCGAACGGATTCGATGTCAACAACATGAACAGCAGGAACCCGATCGAGATCACGCCCTGCACACCGATCACGCGTGCCACCATGTCATCCGGCAAGTGGCGCGAAAAGACAGACACTGCAAAGGTCCACCACGCCAGCATCAGCACCCACAGCAATAGCGAGCCCTCGTGCGATCCCCAACTGGCTGCGATGCGATAGTGCAACGGTAACTGCGTGTTCGAGTTGCTGGCTACATTGACGACCGAAAAATCGTTTGCGACAAACGACCACAGCAGGCAGCCATAGGCAAGAGTGATGAACAGCGCCTGCCCGCGTGCCGCCGGGCGCGCAACCGCCATCCACGTGCGGTCCCCGCGCGCTGCACCGGCAATCGGCAACACTGCCTGCGCGGTTGCCAGCAGCAACGCCAGGATCAGCGCGAAGTTTCCGATTTCAGGGATCATGCTCAGTTATCTGTCAGCTACTGCAAAGTCTTGCGAGCCTTTTGCGCCTGTTCGACCGCGTAAGCAGCTTCCGGCGGCATGTAGTTCTCATCATGCTTGGCAAGCACTTCGTGCGCGCGAAACACGCCGTCTTCACCCAATTTGCCTTGCGCCACGACGCCCTTGCCCTCTTTGAACAAGTCCGGAAGGATGCCGGTGTACACGACCGGAATGATCTGTGCGGTGTCGGTGACGTTGAATTGCACCGTCAAGCCGTCCGGTTGCCGCTTCAGGCTGCCCTGCTCGACCATGCCGCCGATTCTGAAAGCCTTGCCCGGCGGGGCCTCTTTGTTTGCGATTTGCGACGGGCTGTAGAAGAAAACCAGATTTTGCTGAAACGCCGAGAGCACGAGCGCAGCAGCGATGCCCAGAACCGCGAGTCCGCCGCCGATCAATGTCAGTCGCTTGTGACGAGGCTTCATTGGGTGCTCACACCTTGTGCTGATTTTCGTACCGACTCACGCGCCAGTTCGGACACCGCATGGCGGCGGCGCGCTCTTAGCATCCAGATTTCGATCGCGACCACTGTAACGACGGTTGCATACGACCCCCACACGTAGAAGGCGTAGCCTCCCATCGCCCAGAAATCAGCCGCGCTTCCCCAGTTCACTTGAGCGGTCCCTGCGCCATAAGTTCCCTCACCCATTCGGTCCTTCTCTCGCGTTCCAGCACGATGCTGCGCACCCGGTGCAAGGATGCTGCGATGCTGTACATCCAGAACGCAAGCGCCATTAGCAGCATGCCGGTGAGCATTGTCGCTCCCATTGAAGGCGAGCGTGTCAGGCTGACCGAAGAACCTTGATGCAGCGTGTTCCACCACTGCACCGAAAAGTAGATGATCGGAATGTTGATCACACCGACCAGCGCCAGCACGGCGCCCGCCTTGTCGGCACGGCGCGGATCGTCGATCGCCGCTTGCAGCGCGAGAAATCCGAGATACAGAAACAGCAGGACGAGCTCGGAAGTCAGACGCGCATCCCATACCCAGTACGTGCCCCAGGTCGGCCTGCCCCACAGCGAGCCGGTGACCAGCGCCAGAACCGTCATCAATGCTCCCGTCGGCGCAATCGCGCTCGCCATCATCGACGACAAACGCGTGTTCATGATCAGTCCGATCGCTGCCCAGAACGCCATCACCAGATACAGAAACATCGACATCCATGCCGCAGGAACGTGAATGAAGATGATGCGGTATGACTCACCCTGCGTCGCGTCGGTCGGTGCCACGAAGAACCCGATGTACAGCCCGATCGCCGCGAGCACCGCGGCAAGCGCAAAAAACCACGACGTCATCCGCCCGGCAAGCGGGAAAAATGTCTGCGGCGACGCGTACTTGAAAAAGCGCCAGAACAAGCCTGGACGGGACGGGACGCTGACACTACTCATAATCATTCGATCGAGATGCGAAGCGCGATTGCCACTGCCCACGGCATCAGCACCGCAGCGAACAGCAGGAACGCACCCAGCAGAAGAAAATAGGCGGCAACGCCAAGCCCGGAAGCGGCTGCGCCGACCGCGCCGGCTCCAAAAATCAGTACCGGAATATAGAGCGGCAAAACGAGCAAGGATGTTAACACTCCACCTCCACGCACACCGAGCGTCAACGCCGCGCCGATGGCGCCGATCAGCGACAGTACCGGCGTGCCGATCGCAAGCGATGCGACGAGCGCAACGGTTGCGTTGATGTCGAGATCGAACACAACACCGAACGCGACTGCCATTATGGTCAACGGTAAACCAGTAGTCAGCCAGTGCGCCACGGCCTTGCCGAGCACGATCAATGACAAGGGTTCGGCGGATAAAAGCATTTGCTCCAGCGTTCCGTCAGCGTAGTCGTTCGCAAAGAGCCGCGGCAGCGACAAAATGGCGGCCAGTAAGGCGGCTACCCATACGACACCTGCTGCAATATCGCGCAACAGCGCCGGCTCCGGCCCGATACCCAGCGGAACCATCGTCACCACCACAACGAAGAAAAACAGCGTATTAAGCACATCGGATTTTT
>CAZKNV010000335.1:0-2895 GCA_964554145.1 uncultured Burkholderiaceae bacterium | reverse complement strand
GAGTGATCGGCGTCGAGCCCGAAGCCGGCAACGATGTGCAACAGTCGCTTCGCCGCGGCGAGATCGTCCATATCGAAGTTCCGCAAACGATTGCCGATGGCGCGCAAACGCAGCATGCGGGACGATTTACGTTCCCGGTCATGCAAGCGCTGGTCGATGACGTGCTGACGGTCAGCGATCAACAACTCGTTTCGACAATGCGCTTTTTTGCCGAGCGGATGAAAATGGTGGTCGAACCGACGGGCTGCCTGGCAGCCGCCGCGGCACTCGAAGGCGTGCTCGACGTGCGCGGAAAGAGAGTCGGCGTCATTTTGAGCGGCGGCAATATCGACGTCGCCCGCTACGCGGCGTTGCTGATCGGTGATCGGTGATCGGTCTTAATTGCCGTCAATGAGGTCGCTTTCCAAACGTTTCGCCATGAATAGGCTTCCTAGCATGCCGGCATGCGATTCGTTCGAGGGTTCGCCGCTGTTATTGCGTTCATTGCTTGCGCGCTGCCGGCCGTTGCGGCCGAGCTCGAGGGCACGATTGTCGGCGTCGCTGACGGCGATACGGTGACCTTGCTCGATGCGGGCAAAAAGCAGCATCGCATCCGGCTGGATGGCATCGATGCGCCCGAGCGCACGCAGCCCTATGGGCAGCGCGCGCGCCAGTCGCTGGCTGAACTCGCACACGGCCGAGCTGCCCATGTCGACTGCCCGAAGACCGATCGCTACGGGCGCGCGGTATGTCGCGTGCTGATCGACGGTGTCGATGTCGGCCTCGAACAGATTCGGCGCGGCCTTGCCTGGCACTACGTCAAGTATGCGCACGAGCAACGCGGGATAGATCGCGTTACCTACGCCCAAGCCGAGAGCGACGCGCGTTCGAAAAATTCGGGACTATGGTCATTCGGTGACCCCACACCGCCGTGGGACTACCGCCGCAGGCAAAAAGAATCAGCCGGCCCGAGGTCTTAGCAGCGCCAGAAATTCCGCGCGCAGGTTCGGGTCCTTCAGGAACGAACCACGCATCACGCTGCTGGTCATCGTCGAGTCTGAGTCCTTGACGCCGCGCCAGCGCATGCAGAAGTGATCGGCTTCCATTACCAGCGCCAAGCCGTCGGGCTGCATCGTCGTTTGCAAAAGATCCGCCAGATGCACGACCGCTTCTTCCTGGATCTGCGGGCGGCTCATGACCCAGTCGGTCAATCGCACGTACTTCGACAATCCGATCAGGTTCGTATGCTCATTCGGCAGCACGCCGATCCAGAGCTTGCCGAGGATCGGACACAGATGATGCGAGCACGCGCTGCGTACCGTGATCGGGCCGACGATGACCAGTTCATTCAGCCGCTCGACGTTCGGAAACTCGGTCACGTGCGGCTTGGCGGCATAACGCCCGCGGAATACTTCGCTTAAATACATGCGGGCAATCCGGCGCGCGGTCCCGCGGGCGTTGTGATCGCCTTCGGTATCGATCACCAGGCTTTGCAGCACATCGAGCAGCTTGGCTTCGACTTCGTCCTGCAGCTGCGGCAATTCATCCGGCTCGATGTATTCTGCAATGCAGTCGTTGGCGTGAAACCGCTGGCGCGCCGCTTGCAGACGAGCACGGATCTTTTGCGATACTGGAACGGTCATCGAGAGTTTTTCGCATCAGGTCGAAGAGTCGTTCGACTATATATGAACCAGTGATCCGACCTGTGGGGTTGCGATGTTCGAAACCACGATAGCCGGCAGTCTGCCGAAGCCGTTCTGGCTCGCCGAAACGGGAAAGCTTTGGCCGCAGTGGAAAGCTGAAGGCGTTGAACTTCAGGAGGCGAAGCGCGACGCCACATTGCTTGCGCTAAAGGCGCAGGAAGACGCGGGTATCGACATCGTGACCGACGGCGAGCAGTCGCGGCAGCACTTCGTGCACGGCTTTCTCGAAGCGGTCAGCGGTATCGACTTCGAACACAAAGTGAAAATGGGCATTCGCGACAATCGCTATGAGGCGATGGTGCCGCAGGTCGTCGGCCCGTTACGCCTGCGCTCGCGCGTACATCAGGCCGAGGCGGCGGTGGCGCGCGCGCATACGGCACGGAAGCTGAAGATCACGCTGCCGGGTCCGATGACGATCGTCGATACCGTCGCCGATCGCCATTACGGCGACCGCCGTGCGATGGCGATGGCGTTTGCCGATCTGCTGAATGAAGAAGCGCGGGCGCTGCAGGCCGATGGCGTCGATGTAATCCAGTTCGACGAGCCCGCGTTCAACGTCTATCCGAACGAAGTCAACGACTGGGGCATTGCGGCGCTTGAGCGGGCTGCCGCCGGTTTGACCTGCACCACCGCGGTCCATATCTGCTACGGCTACGGCATTAAAGCCAACATTGATTGGAAAAAGAGTCTGGGTGATGACTGGCGGCAGTACGAGCAAATCTTTCCGGCGCTGGCAAAGAGCTCGATCAAGCAGGTTTCGCTCGAGTGCGCCAATTCGCACGTGCCGATGGAGCTGATCGGCTTGCTCACCGGCAAGGACGTGCTGGTCGGCGTCATCGACGTCGCGTCCGATGCAATTGAAACGCCCGAGCAAGTCGCCGACGTGATCGGGAAAGGGCTCGATTTCATTCCCAAGCACCGCTTGTTGCCGTGCACGAATTGCGGAATGGCGCCGATGGACCGGGCAGTCGCGCTGCGCAAACTCAATGCGCTGGTGCAGGGCGCGAATCTGGCTCGAAGTCGGTATGCGTAATCGGCCGGTCGATCGTTAATCGGGCATCAGGTTTGCCTTCACATTCAACCGTACCGATTCCGGAGACCGTTATGAGAAAAATGGTGGCAGTAGTAGCAGCGGCGGCTTTTACCCTGAGCGCTTGCGAAACGATGACTGATCAGCAGCGACGTGTGGGTACCGGCGCGGGCGCCGGTGCGG
>CAZKNV010000334.1:0-2901 GCA_964554145.1 uncultured Burkholderiaceae bacterium | reverse complement strand
ACCGCGATCAACATCGTCGCGTACATGAAGAACAGCTGCCCGGTGACCGGCATGCCGGTGGTGAACATGTGGTGCGCCCACACGATGAACGACAGGATCGCGATCGACGCCGTGGCATAGACCATCGACGCATAGCCGAACAACGGCTTGCGCGAGAACACCGGAACCACCTGCGAGATGATGCCGAAGCCCGGCAGGATCATGATGTACACCTCGGGATGGCCGAAGAACCAGAAGATGTGCTGGTACATCACCGGGTCGCCACCGCCGGCCGCGTTAAAAAAGCTGGTGCCGAAGTGGCGATCGGTCAACGTCATCGTAATCGCGCCTGCCAGCACCGGCATCACCGCAATCAGCAGGTAGGCTGTGATCAGCCAGGTCCAACAGAACATCGGCATCTTCATCAAAGTCATGCCGGGCGCGCGCATATTCAGGATCGTCGTAATGATGTTGATCGACCCCATGATCGAACTCGCGCCCATGATGTGCAGCGCAAAGATCGCGAGATCCATGCCCGGACCCATTTGAACCGTCAGCGGCGCGTACAGCGTCCAGCCGGCTGCCGTTGCGCCGCCCGGAACGAAGAACGAAGCAATCAGCAACAGCGCGGCTGCCGGCAGCAGCCAGAAGCTCAGATTGTTCATGCGCGCGAACGCCATGTCGGGGGCGCCGATCTGCAGCGGGACCATCCAGTTCGCGAAGCCGACAAACGCCGGCATGATCGCGCCGAATACCATGATGACGCCGTGCATCGTCGTCAACTGGTTGAAGAACTCCGGCCGCCAGAACTGCAGTCCCGGTTGAAACAGTTCCAGCCGAAGCCCCAGCGCGAGCGTGCCGCCCAGGATGAACATTGCGAACGAAAACCACAGATACATCGTGCCGATGTCCTTGTGGTTGGTTGCGTAGAGCCAGCGGCGCCATCCGTAAGGAGCATGGTCGTGCGCGTGGTCATGTCCATGCGGAACGGCGCCATGCTCGGTTGGATTCGGTGTGATGGCGCTCATTGTCGATCCTTGCGTTCTCTATCAGTCATTCCCGCGAAAGCGGGAATCCAGCGTTTTCCGCTGGGCAACTGGATCCCCGCCTTCGCGGGGATGACGCATCCGTTCCCATTCGCCGCGATGCTTCGCATCTTGCTCATGGACGGATGCGTCATTTGCGCGCAGCGCCAAACTCGGACGGCTGCACGACGCCATCCTTGTTACCGAACGAGTTCTTGACGTGCGTCGCAACCGCTGCCAATTCGACATCCGATAGCGTCTTCCATGCCGGCATCGCGTTGCGGCCGTTCAACAGGATCTGCAGCAGCTCCGGCGTGCTGGCAACGACCTTGCTGCCGGCCACCGGCGGAAACGCGGGTGGCGCGCCCTGCCCGGTGGGCTGATGGCATACCTGACAGTGCGCCTGATAGACCGATTGTCCGCGCGCGACGAGTTCGGGTTGCGTCCAGACCTTCGCAGGATCGTCGGCCAGCGCCGCCATTGCCTGCTTCCTGGTCGCGACCCACTTCGTATAGTCCTCGGCCGAAACCACTTGCACCGCAATCGGCATAAAGGCGTGGTCCTTGCCACATAGCTCGTAGCAGCGGCCGTAGTACGTTCCGATTTGCTCGGCGCGAAACCAGGCGTCGCGCGTGAAGCCCGGAATCGCGTCCTGCTTGACGCCCAGGGCCGGCACACCCCATGAATGGATGACGTCGTTCGCCGTGGCGATGATGCGAACTTTTCGGTTTACCGGCACCACCAGCGGCTCGGTGACCTCGCTCAGATAAGTAGCGGTCTTCGGTTCGTTGCCTTCGATCTGCGCGCGCGGAGTTGCCAGGCGCGACAGGAAGCCGATGCCTTCGCCTTCGCCCCGAATGTAGTCATAACCCCACTGCCACTGATAGCCCGTCACCTTGATCGTCAGGTCGGCGTTGCTGGTGTCCTTCATCGCCACTACGGTGCGTGTGGCGGGCAGCGCCATCAGAATGATGATGAAGAATGGAATCACGGTCCATACGATCTCGACCGTGGTGTTCTCGTGCCAATTGGAGGCGACCGCGCCGGTCGATTTACGGTGCTTCCAGATCGAATAGAACATCACCCCGAATACCAGGACGAAAATCGCGCCGCAGATGATCAGCATGAAGTCATGCAGTTCATAGATGTCGCGCGCCAAGTCGGTCGCCGGCGGCGCCAGGTTGTAGCGGCTCTTGACTGCGAAGGCGCTACCCGATGAAAGCGCAAGCGCTGCAAAGGCGGCGCGCTGCAAGGCTTGCATTATTTGATGTCCCCGCTTCATTGCGACTTTGCCGCCATTACCCTTCTGTTCACTTGTGCTCGACAGACCGCCTGCTTGGTCCGATCAAAGCGCTCCTGCGCGCGCCCGCATCAGCGTGCCGCGTAGCTCCTGCCCCAGCTGTGAGCGTCGCGCATCGAGCAGATAACGGCCAAGTTCCAGCTTAATGCCTGGCGCCAGCAGATAAACGTGGACCCGTTTGCCCCATTGGCGGCCGCGTGATTCGACTTGCACGTGTGACAGGCGCGGATCGAGCTCCCACTGCTTTCTTTGCGCACCTTCGACCTGTTCCACCGACACCCCGTGCTGCGTGACCGCAATGCGTTCGAAGTCGGCCGCATGACGCCCGTAACACAGAAACGCGGCTCCGACAGCAATCAGCTCAATACCGACGAAGGGAAGCACCATCCACAGACCGAAGGCGGCAAGACCCAAACCGAACGCAAACGAAACGGCAGCCAGCGAACCGAAAACAAACGCCAATTGGCGCGGCCCCGCCGAGCAGTTTCGCTTGATCAACCACGCGTTTGCTTCGGATTTCGCTGCGAACATTGGCCGCGGATTATATAGATCGCGCTCCTCGTGTACGCGAGCCTTCGGCTCGCACGTGCACTCGTC
>CAZKNV010000333.1:0-2920 GCA_964554145.1 uncultured Burkholderiaceae bacterium | reverse complement strand
CCATGCCGATTGAATGTGTTTACGCTCATCGCTCGCTGACCAGGCTGACGAAAATATCCTCCAGCGAGCTTTGTCGCGTATTCAGGTCCTTGAACCCGATGTGAAGATCGCCCATCCGCCGGAGTAGCGGCGGAATGCCCGTACTCTCTTCATGCGCGTCGAAGGTGTATTCCAACTCGTGACCGTCGGCCTTCAATACGAGATTCCAGTCCGACAGTGCGTCCGGGATCGCGGCCAGCGGCTCCTGCAGAGAAAGTGTGAGCTGCTTTTTGCCCAGCTTTTTCATCAGCTCGGCTTTGTCCTCGACCACGATCAGCTCGCCCTTGTTAATGACACCGATCCGGTCGGCCATCTCTTCGGCCTCGTCGATGTAATGCGTGGTCAGAATAATGGTCACGCCGCGCTCCCGCAGGCCGCGCACCAGCGCCCACATATCGCGGCGCAACTCGACATCGACGCCGGCCGTCGGCTCATCGAGAAACAGAATCTCCGGCTCGTGCGACAAAGCCTTCGCGATCATTACGCGCCGCTTCATCCCGCCGGACAAGGTCATGATCTTGTCCTTGCGCTTGTCCCACAAGGACAGATCGCGCAGCACTTTCTCGATATGCGCGGGATTCGGCGCGCATCCGAACAGTCCTCGACTGAAGCTGACCGTGGCCCACACGGTCTCGAAGGCGTCGGTGGTCAGTTCCTGAGGCACCAGGCCGATCTTCGAACGCGACGCGCGGTAGTCGCCGACGATGTCACCGCCGTCCACCGTCACCGTTCCCGTGCTCGGAGTGACGATGCCGCAGACGATGCTGATCAAGGTCGTCTTGCCTGCACCATTGGGACCGAGCAGCGCGAAGATTTCACCCTTGCGTATTTGAAGGTCGATCGCCTTCAGCGCCTGCAGCCCCGACGCATAGGTCTTGGTCAGATTGGAGATGGAGATGATCGAAGACATGGCACGTCACCCCGGCCCCTGCTTAAAGCCTGCTGGGGCAGGCTGCGGCCGGGGCCTAATCGCGTTGCCAGAAAGATCTTGCGCGATTACTTCGCTCTGAAGTCGTCGTGGCAGTTATCGCAACTTTTCGCGACCACGCCGAACTGCGTGCGCACCACCTTTGCATCGCCGGTCTTTGCGACTGTATTCAGCTTGGCCACTTCCTCGTGCATCTTGCCGGCCAGCTCCTTGATCTTGGCTTCGTTCTTGTACAGCGCAGGCAATGCCCTCGAATTGGCGACGAACTCGGTGTCGTGACCGAACGCGTCCCACGGCAGCTTCGACATTGCTTCGACCACGCCTGCGCTGTTTTGAATCGCCTGCATGTCCGGCGCCGGCGATTTCAGCTGCGCGTTAATGCGCCCCATGTGACTGCCGAGCACGGTTAATGCAGCCTTTCGATACTTCACGGCATCTTCCGGTTTGGCGTACTGCGCGGCGACCGGCAATGCAATAGCGGCAATGGATGCCACGCATGCGGCAACGCACGCGAACTTTAAATATCGGCGCATTGAGATTCCTTTGAACGGCGAGCGGAAAGCATAACCGACGCCAGGCCTGCTCACGCGCGGCGTGCGAGCTCGGCGGCCTTGCCGATGTAGGTGGCCGGTGTCAGTGCCAGCAACGCATTACGCGCATCAACGGGAATTGAAAGTCCGCGCACGAACTCATGCAGCGCGTCGCGCGTAATGCCCTTGCCGCGCGTCAGCGCCTTTAACTGCTCGTAGGAGTTTTCGATGCCGTAGCGGCGCATGACGGTCTGTACCGGTTCGGCCAGCACTTCCCACGCGTCATCGAGGTCGGCGCGCACACGCGCCTCATCGATCTCGAGCTTTCGCAATCCGCGCAGGCACGATTCATAGCCGAGCAACGCATAGCCGAACGCGACACCCAGATTGCGCAGCACGGTTGAATCGGTCAGGTCGCGCTGCCAGCGCGAGATCGGAAGTTTTTCGGCCAGATGCCGCAGCAGCGCATTGGCGAGCCCCAGGTTGCCTTCCGAATTCTCGAAGTCGATCGGATTGACCTTGTGTGGCATCGTCGACGACCCGATCTCGCCTGCCGTTAACTTCTGCTTGAAGTAACCGAGCGAGATGTAGCCCCACAGATCGCGATCGAGATCGAGCAGTATGGTGTTCGCGCGCGCGAACGCGTCGAACAGTTCTGCCATCGCATCGTGCGGCTCGATCTGGATCGTGTGTGTATTGAATGTCAGCCCGAGTTTTTCGACGACACTGCGCGCCAGCGATTCCCAGTCGACGTCCGGATACGCCGCTATATGCGCGTTGTAATTGCCGACCGCGCCGTTCATTTTTGCCAGCAGCGCTACTCGTTCGATCGCACCGGTCGCGGCTCCCAGACGTACCGAGACGTTGGCAAATTCCTTGCCGATGGTGGTCGGGGTGGCGGGTTGGCCATGCGTGCGCGACAGCATCGGAGACTCGGCGTAGCGATGCGCGTAATCGCGCAGTTGAGCATGTATCGCGTGCAGGCGGCTGACCAGCACCGTACGGCCGCGCTCGAGCATCAGCGCATGGGCAACGTTATTGATGTCCTCGGAGGTGCAGGCAAAGTGAATGAATTCCGCCGCACCACTCAGGGCCGAACCTACACGCCGCTTGATGAAGTACTCGACCGCCTTGACGTCGTGATTCGTCTCGGCCTCGATCGCCTTTATTTCGGTGCAGTCCTGGATGCTGAATTCGGCTACCAGCTGCTGCAAAGCGCGCTCGGCGTTCTCGGGAAGCGCCGGCAGTTCGGGCAGACCGGCAGACGAAAGAGCGACCAGCCACGCGGCTTCGACGCGCAATCGCTCGCGCATGAACGCAAATTCGGAAAAAATGTCGCGCAACTCGGCCGTTTGCCGGCCATAGCGGCCGTCGAGCGGCGAAATTGCGGTGAGCGAAACGAGTTCGACAGGCACGTTGCGTG
>CAZKNV010000332.1:0-2924 GCA_964554145.1 uncultured Burkholderiaceae bacterium | reverse complement strand
TTTCACGACCTTAATGGGCGACGAAGTCGAGCCGCGCCGGCTGTTCATCGAGTCGAATGCGCTGGCCGCCGGCAATATCGATGTTTGACAGAATGTAGGTTCTCAGAATATTTGAGAACTCTCTCAGAATGTTTGAGAACGCTTCTAGCTGTAAGTCCTCAAGGGGACCAGAAGGCGTCGTGCCATCTTCTGTAAGTCGCTTGTTCTTCGCCGTCTGCTCCTCCTGCCATGAAGCAGAGTCTAATCGGCCACAGAACTAATTCAGGGAAGCACGTCGGCGTCACTTGATGCAGAACATTCGTCGTCAACGGCGAAACACCCGGCGCGTGCGATGTCCCACGGTGATCGTCGAGCCGTCTTAGGCGCCTTCTACCTTGTAGCAGTCGAGGAATTCAGCGAGGCGAGCGACTATTGTTCGCCCGCAGGCCCGTTCGAGCATTCTCTTGCTGCGACGACTGAAGTACCGTACGACACCGCCTCGTCCGTCGAACTGCTGCTCACCGAAGTCGTCCAGCCACTGCTCAACAAGCGGGGGTATGCCGCGCTGCTGTGCGCGCTCTCTAGCGTGGGCCGTGGTTTTCATGGCTGCCCCGTTTAGGCGGCACGTTGGATGAATTGAGAAAATGTTTCATAGCCTCATCGGGGTCGACCCCCTCAATATCCGGGCGACAGGCATCCGCGAGCTTCCACTCTTTGTCCTCGGGTCGCTTGATCCATAGATCGCGCCAAGCGTTACGGCTATTACCAGCGATCCTGTTGGCCAGGGCCCCGGGCGAAGTCGACGTGCCGTCGTAAACGATCTCATCGCCTTCCACTCTCGCGTAGAAGTACCGGCCCTTGTACTGCATCCGGATTTGAGTGCTATGCGGCAAGAACAGGTTCTTCCATTGGTACCCCCGAGAGTCGCGCGTCACGAGCAGATCATCCTGCTTCCAGCTGGCGTTATCGACGAAGTACTGGATCGCAAAACTGACGACATCCACAGGATCGCGTACGTCTTTTTCTTCCCGCAAGAAATCAACGAGCTCAAGAAACTGCTCGGTGGGGATAGGAACTGACACGAGAGAGGAATGTCGGCTCTGGCAGACATGCAATGGGAATGTCTGACTGACCTGACATTTGGTATTATGTCTGACATGCCGGACAAGAACACTCAGCAAGAGGCGCTTCTCGAACTAGGGGACGCCATTCGCGCGGCTCGCAAGCGCGCGCGGCTTACGCAGGCCGATGTCTGCGCGCGCGCGCTGATTTCGCGCGATACCTTATCGCGCTTGGAGCGCGGCGAGCCGGTCGACACATCGACTCTTGTGCGCATCGCGGCATCGCTGGGCTATCAAATCACGCTCCAGCATGCGCCGCAGCGTGCGGCTGATATCCGCCGCAAGTACGCGCACCTGCACGCGGGGAGCACTTGATGCTCGACTTCGGAGAACGGATCAAGCACTTGGAGATCGAGGTGGATGGGGCCGTGGGCGGCGACCTACGTCGCGAATCCCAATTCCGATTCACCTACGCCGACGACGCGGCCGAGCCAGTGTCGCTCATCATGCCGCTCCAGGATCGCGAGTTCACGGATAACGCGCTCTTCGCGGTAATGGACATGAATCTGCCGGAAGGTTTTCTTCTAGCCCAGATCCGCGAGCGCTCACCCAAGAATCCGCCCACCGAAATGCATCTCCTAACTCTAATGGGGGCCAACGGCATCGGGCGGCTCGCCTATCAGCGACCGGACGCGGCTACGCTGCTGCCGCCGCCGGGGTTAGATCGAGGCCAGCTTCTTCGGGAGGGCGCAGGCCGCGACGGTGCAACTTTTGCGGCGCTGGTCGACGCTTACCTCGCGACCGGCTCCGGACTTTCCGGGGTGCAGCCAAAGATCGTGGTGCCGGAGCGCGCGACCTTCCCGATTCCCAACCTCATCGTGAAGAGCAGCGGCACCGATTACGTCGGCCTGGTGGCCAACGAATACCTTTGCTTGCAGGTCGCGAAGCAAGCTGGCTTGCCGGTGCCCGAACACGCATTATCGGATGACGGCGCGCTGCTGGTCATCGATCGATTTGATCTGCGGCAGGACGGCGAGCGGTTGGGGTTCGAGGATGTCGCGGCCTTGGCCGACCTGCGCGTGGGTGGCGCGCTGTCCGACCGGAAGTACCGAGGCTCATACCAGGACGTGGCCTCGCTGATCGACGACTTCGCCACCGACAAGCGCGCCGCGCAAACACAGCTCTTCCGATACGTCGCCCTAACCGTTCTCCTGCGCAACGGCGACGGGCACCTGAAGAACTTCGCCGTGCTCTACGATCGCAACGCGACCTGGTTGGCCCCGGTGTACGACGTCGTGACCACCACGATCTACCCCTACGAGCGCAGCAACGGCGTGCGTGTCACCGATCGAACGATGGCGCTCAAGCTGCGTGTCGGCGACAGCAAGAAGAACTACCCGCTGCGGAAGGCCTTGCTCGAGTACGGCGAGAAAATCTGCCTCGTTAAGAATTCAGCAGAGGTCGTAGAGCGCATTCGAGACGCCATGGACGAGGTCCTGTCCGAGCACTTGCACGACGAGCGAATGCCGCCGGACATGTTCGAGCCGCTCACTGAAGAGTGGCAATCGAGCATCAAGTGGTATGACGCCAGGACGTCCTAGCCTCGCGCCGCCCCGACGAACGTCGCCGCGCCGGCCAGGCAGCTCACACTTAGCGATGCCGCATCGGAGAGCGGCTGATCCAACGGCCAGATCCGGTCGTCGAGGTGACACCGCACGCCGGCCGGCACAATGATCTCGATGCGCCGCGCCCGCGCGACCTGCAGGTCCGGCAGCTGACCGCTGGCCAGGTGCAGGCGGCTCTCGAGGTAGGCAAGCAACGGCTCTCGATCGTCCTCGCCGATGAGAACGAGGTCGAGCAGGCCGTCGCCGGGTTCGGCTTCCG
>CAZKNV010000331.1:0-2935 GCA_964554145.1 uncultured Burkholderiaceae bacterium | reverse complement strand
GACCTCGCTCCGCAGGATGCAGCTCAGATTGAAAAGGCGGCGGCGAGCGTGATTGCGGAACTGCGAACCGAAACCGGTGCGTTTTCCGGGCGCAGCAAAGGAACGTTGGAGCTGATGAGCGGCCGACTTGGCGCGTGGAACAAAGACGGCAGTCAGGATGCAGCGCTTGCGCGTTTGAACGCAAAGGTGACGCCGATGTGCGCGCCCGCTGCGACCGATGCTGCCGATCGCGCCGCTTGCGAAAACCTGTTCAAGCCCAAGCGCGCGTGATCCGCCGCTACAGTGCTTCGCTATCGGCGGCAGAGGAGCGCGAGTTCGTGCCTTTCATGCACGAACTGATCGCAGTGGCGTTTGCGACGATCCGCCCGTACTTTCTAAGCGATGCCGTCGTGATGACCAAGCGCGACTCAAGCCCGGTCACACTGGCGGACCGCAATGCCGAAGCGGCGATGCGCAGCTTGATCGAGCAGCGATATCCGCAGCACGGCATGATCGGCGAAGAACATGGCACCAAGGAAGGGCGCGGGTATCGCTGGGTGCTGGATCCGATCGACGGCACGCGCGCGTTCATTACCAACTGTTTTCTGTTCGGCACGTTGATTGCATTGGAGCGCGAAGATAAAGGCGCTTACCGGCCGGTGCTCGGCGTCATCGGCCACGCCGCCGCCGGGGTCGCACTGATCGGGCATCAACGCGCCACAACGCTTTATGCCAGCGACGGTTCGTCGCGGCGCGTCAACGTGCGGCGCTGTGAACGCCTGGAAGACGCGACGGTTCTTGCCACATCGCACTGGACGTCGAACGAGCAGCCCGCCGCAAGCACCGCGCGCATCAAGAAGATCGCCAAACGCGCAAAGTTATATCGCACCTGGGGCGATTGCTTCGGCTACTTCGCGCTTGCCACCGGCGCCGCTGACTTGATGCTCGATCCACGACTCGGCTATTGGGACGTGGCCGCGATCGTGCCGGTGATCGAGGGCGCCGGCGGTGTGGTTAGTTCATGGAGCGGCGGCGATCCGCTTGCAGAGCCTTCACTGATCGCGGGTGCCGGGAAGCTGCATGCAAGCGCGCTGAAGTTGCTCGGGGCAACGGCTCCGGAGCGTGATAGCATCTAGCCCACTCACTTTGCTATCAGGAGCTGCACATGCCAAACCTCAGCGTCCGCGGTCTGGACGAGCAGGCCCTTGCCGCTCTCAAAGCACGAGCCGAGAAGGAAAGCGCGAGCGTTAATTCACTGGTACTGCGCCTGATCGACCAGGGGTTGGGACGCAAGCGAGGCAAGCCCGCTTATCAGCGCCATGACGACCTGGACGCGTTAGCCGGCAGTTGGAGCAAAGGAGAGGCCACTCAGTTCGAGCGCGCTACGGCGCCGTTCACGAAGGTCGATCCCAAACTCTGGAAATAGAGTGCGCCCGGTCTTGCTCGACACTAATGCTTACACCGCGTTCATGCTCGGTGAGGCGGAGACGGTCGAGGTCATTGCCTTTGCCGAGAAGCTGTATCTAAACAGTGTGGTGCTGGGAGAGTTGCTGGGCGGCTTCGCGGTCGGCACGAAGGAGGCAAATAATCGCGCCGAACTGGCGCGTTTTGTGGAGTCTCCTCGCTTGGAGCTGCTACCGATCACCGCCGAGACTGCTGACAGCTATGCGCTTGTTTATGCCGCCCTGAGGCACAAGGGCCAGCCGATTCCGACCAACGACCTGTGGATCGCCGCCAGTGCGCTTGAACACGGCGCGGCGTTGCTGACGCGTGACGCGCATTTCGCTCAGATCGAAGGTCTGCGCGTCGGGCAGCGGATCGAGGATTTCCGGCCGTAATCCGCAGCGCCGGACCGTTGCATCCGATCGCACTATCGATGCTTGCCGACTAACGTCGGCACCCGCTCGTAGACAACGCCATCGCCGTGCACCGGCGCGCCGCGCCAGCGATCGGCCGATTTAAGAATCAACTCCGACATCGAATGCCGCTGCTGGAATGTTTCGCGCTGCCAGCGCGCATCGTTGCCGTCGGTGCGCACCCAGCGTTCGATCTCGTCCATCGCATCGGTCGATTTGAGCTCGCGCGCGAACGGGCGGCAGGCGTCGAGTGTCGCCAGCACATCCTGATGCAGCGGCCGGATCGCGCCGGTCGTGCCATTGATCACCTGCCCCTCGAGGCCGAAGCGGCACGCCTGAAAACGGTTGTAGTTGTACGTCAGATAAATGTCTTCGCTCTCGGGTGGCACCGGGTGCTCGAGCAGCATGCGGCAAATCGTCTGCACGTACGCCGCCAGCACGGCAGCACGCTCTACCGTCAGCGGTGTATCGAATACGCGCACTTCGATCGTTCCGAATTCGGGCTTGGGCCGGATATCCCAGTAAAAATCCTTCATGCTCTCGACCACGCCGAGCGCCTTCAGCTTGGCGAAAAAACGCTCGAACGCCGGCCAGTCGGTGACGAACGGCGCGCGGCCCGACAGCGGAAACGCATACACGCTGTTCAGGCGCGAGCAGTCGTACGAAGTGTCGACGCCCTGAAAGTACGGGCTTGCCGCAGCCAGCGCGATGAACTGCGGAATATAGGCGGACAGTTGATGCAGCAGCCATAGCGCCTGCGTGCCATTTTCGCAGCCGACGTGCACGTGCTGGCCGAACACGGTGAACTGCTTTGCCAGATAGCCATACAAACCAGCGACGTGCCGAAAGCGCGGCCGATCGTAAATTTGCCGGTCATACCAGCGCTGAAACGGATGCGAGCCGCCGCCCGCGACTTCGATATCGAGCCGGTCGGCGCCGACCACCAAGGTGTCGCGCATCGCGATCAGCTCGGCCATCAGCGGCGCGAACGAGCGCTGCACCGACGTGCTGATCTCCAGCATGCTCTCGGTAATCTCGGGCTTGATCTCGCCGGGAAACGGTTTCTTCAACACCAGCGCAATCAGATCCGATGCGGCTCG
>CAZKNV010000330.1:0-2941 GCA_964554145.1 uncultured Burkholderiaceae bacterium | reverse complement strand
CACGAAGTCGTTGCCTGCGCCGTGCATCTTTGTGAAGCAAAGCTTCATAAAACTAAGTAGCCTCGGGTGCGCGCGATGCACGGGTATAGACGCTCGGCTGTCCCGCCGGCCGTGTCTTGAAGCGCCGGTGCGTCCATAGATACTGCTCGGGCATTCTGAGCACCCAGCGCTCGATTTCGCGATTCATGCGCGCGGTGTCTGCTTCGATCGAATCGCCGGGAAAATCCGACCACGGCGCTTCAAAGTGCAGCACATAACCGTCTGCCGTCATCTCGGTCACCGCCATCATCACGCGGGCGCCGATGATGCGCGCAATTCGCGGCACCATCGGAATCGTCGCCGAGGGCACACCGAAGAACGGTACAAAAATCGAGTTGGCAGCGCCCAGGTCCATGTCGGGTAAGTAGTAAAGTGGCAGTCCTTCCTTGACGCTTCGAATCACGGTTCGCATGTCGGCGCCCTGGCGTGCGATCAGCATCGGATCGTTGAATCGCTGCCGTCCCTTCAGCAGCCACGCGTCCCATACCGCGTTGGTCTGGATCGAATAGATCGAGATGCCGCGCATCAATGTGTTAAAGCGAATGCCGCCGGCGTCAAGGCCAACAAAGTGCGGCGCGATCAAGATCAACGGCCAATCGGCAGCCGCTTGCAAATGATCGAGGCCGTCGACGCGAATGTAACGCTCGACTACGTCGCGCTCGCCGCGCCACAGCACCGAATGATCGAGGCCGCTGCGCGCAATGTTGCGAAAACACGCGCGCCCGATGCGGACCCGTTGCTGTTCGCCGAGCGACGGAAAACACAAGCGAAGATTGGTCAGCGTGACGCGCCGCCGAGGCACGACGATCCACCACAGCAGATCGCCGAGCACGTTGGCGAGTCGGGTTCGTGCCGCCTGCGTCCAGTCCAGGGTTGCGTTGATCAACGCGATCCAGAACTTCGCGAACGCGGCGTTCACCGCGCGCCCTTCGCGGTCGCCGGCGGCTCGATACCGGCCGGCACTTTGTAGCGGTTATAGCCCCACAAATACTGCTGCGGGCACGCGCGGATAAGCGCCTCGAGTTCGGCGTTGATGATCGCAGCGTCGTTGCGCGCGTCGCCGGTGAACTTGCGCTCAAGCGCTTCAAGATGAATCCGGTATCCGGCGCCGTTCGCAAGCCGCTCGCTGTAAAAGAAGATGACGATCGCGTTGAATTGAACTGCCAGGCGTGCCGGCAAGGTCATCGTGTAGGCCTCGCGCCCGAAAAACGGCGCCCATACGCCTTCACCTTGCGATGGCACCTGATCGGGCAGGAGGCCAACCACCTGCCGCCGTTGCATCGCCTTGATCATCATTTTGACGCCGCGCATTTCAGCGGGCGCCAGCAGCAGGCCTTCGGCCGCTCGACCGCTCTGGACGATCGGGCGCAATATCGGTTTGCGAGGGATGCGATACAGCACGGTCATCGGCCTTTGCTTAGCGTCGGCGCGTGTCGCGGCGTAAAACTGCGCGAAGACTTCGAAGCAGCCCAGATGCGGCGTCATGAATAGCACCGGGCGACCGTCGGCCAACGCAGCGTCGAAGATCGCACGATCGACCAACTCGGCCGTTGCGGCACTCTCGCCGCGCGGCCGCATCCAGATCCATGCCGTTTCCAGCGCTTGCTTGCCCGCCTCGCGTGCCGCCTCGGCGATCAATCGCGTATCGCGATAGCCGGCGCCCGTCAGGTTTTCGCGTAAACGCCGACCGTAAGCGGGTGCTAGCCAATACACGACGCGACCGATCGCTGCGCCGATACGCTGCACTGCGCCAAGCGGCAGTGCAGCGATCAACCGAAAGACAAGCCGTAGCACGGAATGTCGGTGCTCTCTATAATCCCCGCTTCGCCGAGTTAACGACAACTTGCGGGGCGAACCTCGAGGACCTGTGTCAACAGGTAAAGCATAGCCGAGGGAAATGCCGCTAAAGCGTCGCACTCCAAAAAGTGCGAAGCGCATTTTTAAACGCAACGTTCGCAAGGAGTGCACGATGTCCGGCAATTTTCTGTTTACTTCCGAATCTGTTTCCGAAGGCCATCCGGACAAGGTGGCCGATCAAATCTCTGACGCCATCCTGGACGCGATCCTGGCGCAGGATCCGCGCTCCCGGGTCGCCGCCGAGACGCTGTGCAACACCGGCCTGGTCGTGCTGGCGGGCGAGGTCACCACCAACGCGCATGTCGATTACATCGAAGTCACCCGCCGGACCATAAAGCGCATCGGCTATGACAATACCGAGTTCGGTATCGACTACAAAGGCTGCGCGGTGCTGGTCGCCTACGACAAGCAAAGCAACGACATCGCGCAGGGAGTCGACAGCGCGTCCGACGATTATTTGAATCAGGGCGCGGGCGATCAGGGTTTGATGTTCGGCTATGCGTGCGACGAAACACCCGAGTTGATGCCGGCACCGATCTACTACGCGCACCGGCTGGTCGAGCGCCAGGCCGATTTGCGGCGCGACGGCCGAATGCCGTATCTGCGGCCGGATGCGAAAAGCCAGGTGACGATGCGCTACGTCGACGGCAAGCCGCACTCGATCGACACCGTCGTGATCTCGTCGCAGCATGCGCCCGAGATGTCCGACGGCAAGGTGATGAAGAAGGAGTTCACCGAAGCGGTGATCGAGCAGATCATCAAGCCGTCGCTGCCGCCCGAATGGCTCAAGAACACGCGTTACCTGGTGAATCCAACCGGCCGCTTCGTCGTCGGCGGGCCGCAGGGCGATTGCGGACTCACGGGCCGCAAGATCATCGTCGACACCTACGGCGGCGCCTGCCCGCACGGCGGCGGCGCGTTTTCGGGCAAGGACCCGACCAAGGTCGACCGCTCGGCCGCCTATATCACCCGCTACCTCGGCAAGAACGTGGTCGCCGCCGGCCTCGCCCGGCGCTGCACGATCCAGCTCTCCTACGCGATCGGC
>CAZKNV010000329.1:0-2954 GCA_964554145.1 uncultured Burkholderiaceae bacterium | reverse complement strand
GGGCGTTCGCAATCCCGGCTGCGGAAAGAAAGGGTCCCTGCCGATGAAGAGAACAAACGTCCGCCGAGCAAAATACTCGTACGGTCCAAGGAGCAGCGAGCGACGCCAAGCTCGGGCAGCATCCATTCACTTCAGAAGGCTGCCCCACCTACTTGCTCAATCGGCCCCGCAGTTCCTCAACGATTGAACGGCAACGCTCCAAGGTGTCGACCGTGTCGTCCGGCTCAGTGACGAAACAGTTAGGCGGTAAGCTCAAGTTGGTGCTCAACTTCTGCAACGCTGCTCGCAAGTCATCCACCGTTGCCGATGAGAGGTCCCGCAAGACTCGGTCGATCCCATGGGCAGCGTCTGTGTGCGCTCTCGCTCCGGTCCAGTATCCAATGTATGTGTTGGCGAAAGCTTGAACTTCCTCGATAGATGCGCCTGAGTTCGGCACATGTCGAAGTCTCAACTCTTTGTTTTCGAGCCGTCCGTCGGCGTTGCGTTCCAGGCTTGTCAGAATGGCACACGCCGTCCCGTCGTAGCGGTGGGCAACGATTGGAAAGGTCGGCACAAGTGTCGTTCCCCACTTAGCCCAGCTTGTGGGGTCCCAGAAGGCCAGTTCCGTGCCGTCAACGGAATCTGGATGCTCGAGTTCCGAGACGCGGTTTCGCGTTGTTGAGCAAACTCTCGGCCGGGCGTCTTCGGACGGGCTTAGCTCACTTAGCAGATCAGTGTTGTCCGACGTGCGAGCGGCCAACTCACTCACGAACCCGAGCGCCCCTCCCCCGCACGGGCCCCGGCGTCCCCAGCCGGCGAGAATCGCCTCGGCATGTTTCGAAAACCAAGCAGCTTCAGATTCTTTTAGTGGTTCGACTCCGTCCACTGCGAAAACATGGATGGCTGATGAATCGGGATCACCGTCGTCTGAGAAAATTGGCTCAAGCTCCCGATACGCTGGTCGCAGTGGCCCACTGTCGCGCAGCAGTCTGCGCGCAAGTTCTGCGACAGGCGATTCGCCGTACGATTGGTGAAACGAAACAAGGCTTCCGGCGTGTTGAAAGGTTAACCATGTGTCGTCGGCGCTGACCTCGGTGGCATCCGCCAATATTTGGCGGTGTTCCGGATGAAGCCAACTCTCGGCAATCCTTGTCTCCACGTGCTCGCACAGCCTCGTGAGATTGGACTTCAGAGTGTCAGCGCGCTTCGCCTGCCGGTGCCCTTTGCAATTCGCGGGGAATTTGCCTGTATCAAACAACTGCGGGGAAGTGTGCTGAAACTCCGCGTCGCAGGTTCGACATCGCACACGCCAGACGATGAGCCGTGTACGGCGACCGTCCTTGCGAACATAGTCCTCTTCGCCGATTCGATGGTGCACCTGCCCGCGAACTGAAGTTTGCATGGTGAAGCTGAAGCTGACGAATCTCTAGGTCAATAGAACGGGTTTCAGCCGACGCTCATGCTGTATGACTGGAGACACGGCGCGTTAACGCTAGTTCGTCTGCACACCGCTCGCCTTCCTTCAAGATGTCGTTTAGTTCGACGCGAACATGTAGCGCTACTGGGTGCTCGATTAACCCAGCCTCAACGTACATCCCTATGAGTGCCAGAGCGTGGCCTCGCAGCGGTTGTTTCCTCATCGTTGACCGAACTTCTGCTCTCGTGGCGGCAACGAATTTCTCAGCTACAGACGCACTCAGTTGCCGAACATCGCCAAAAAGCGGCTGCTGCGCGATCTCCTTGAGAAGTAGCCCTACCGCCGCCAGTAACTTTGTTGCATCTTCCTCGCTAAAACTGCGCAAGGTCGTAATCTCAGAGTTGAATCCTTCAGCGAGTGCTTTAAGGCGATCGGGCTCCTTACGTCCGAAAATGCCAAACACAGGCTTTCTCCCGCGGTGACTTGAGCGCCATTTTTAGCGGACGAACGCCGACTTTGGTTCACTGATATGAGCATGCTGTTTGGCCCTTCTTCTGCCTCAAGGTTCGAAGCGCGCTTATCGGGCAACGCGATTCGCGGCAAGCCCGGAGCGAAGTCGCGCGCGGCTCCGACTATCACAAGAACGATCCGACTCGGAACGCCGATGTCGAGCACGGCGTGCGCTAGCGCGATGGCGACCTCCGAGTCGATAGCACCTGCCGCGGCGTCCGAACCCGAAATCGATCCGACCGATCCGTCCTCAATCCCGGGGTCGAGTAGCGCGAATCGAGGCGCGTCGCGCCCCGACAAATGCAGTGCGCGCCACGCTAGTTGTAGGTTCCCCGCCTGTGCCGCCCGGCCCGATGTCCTGAACCATCGGTTCAGGGTGGTCGCTGTCCGCGCCGTTTAGGTTCAGCAAACGCGTGCCGATCGCACCACGACGCGAGGCCAGCAACCTTGCGCAATGCGCATTGGTTCAAGGAACTATGAGGCCTTTGCGCGAACACCGCAGGGAATTTCTTTGCGTTCCGCAACACCGAACGCTTGTGCGCAGTTTAACGCGCCGTTTGGAATGCAACTTCCAATTAGAACAATTTTTCCTGCGGCAATAGCGCTTCATCGCACACTTGCAGCATGTCGCGCACGCGGCGGCGCAGCTCACCGGCTTCGATGCCGTCAGCGCCCTTTGCACCCAGGAATTCGTGTGCGATCTGCAGCGCTGCCATGACCGCGATGCGATCGGCGCCCATCACCTTGCCGGCATCGCGAATCGTCTGCATTCTGGTATCGACAAACTGTGCGCATTTAAGTAACGCATCTTTTTCGTCTGGCGCGCACGCGAGCCGGTACTCGCGGCCGAGGATCGAAACGCTCAGGTTTTCCATTGGGTGGATACGCTTGCCGTCTTGACCGGGTCGGGCAGGTGTTGCATGAGGGCGTCGAGCCGGCGCGCAGCCTCGTCGACCCGGCCGTTCATCGATTCGAGCTCCGAAGACGCGGCGACCAGCTGCGCGCGCAACTGCTGATTTTCGGCGCGCAGCGCCTGCACCATTGATGC
>CAZKNV010000328.1:0-2961 GCA_964554145.1 uncultured Burkholderiaceae bacterium | reverse complement strand
GTCAATGTGCTGCACGCGGTCGATACCGATCTGCTGATGCCGATAGCCAACAAGCTGATCGTGCGACCGAACGGGTGGGTGCGGGCATTGAGCGAAATCGCGGTCGCGATCGCGGGTGAACGCGGCGAGCGTGCGCCGGTCGACGGCGTAACAGCGGGTGACGAAGCGAGGGCGATCGCAATATCGTTGCTAGCCGGCGAGCGCAAGGCGATTTTGCTGGGCAACGCTGCTTTCCAGCATCCGCAGGCGGCGCAGTTGCGCGCATGGGCGCAGTCGATCGCACGGGCAACAGGCGCCACGGTCGGTGTGTTGACCGAGGCGGCGAATACGGTCGGCGGTTACGTGGTCGGCGCGTTTCCAAGACACGGCGCGAAGCAGGGAGGCTTGAACGCGCGCGAGATGATCGAGCAACCGCGCAAGGCGTATCTGCTGTGGGATTTCGAGCCTGGGTATGACGTTGCAAACCCCGCTGCGACTGCACAGGCGTTGCAAGCAGCCGACACCGTGATTGCATGCTCCGTGTATCGCAATGGCGCGCTTGACTATGCGGACGTGATCCTGCCGATTACACCATTCACGGAGACCGCCGGCACATTCATCAGTGGCGAAGGCCGAGTGCAAAGTTTCAACGGCACTGTACAGCCAGCCGGCGAGTCGCGACCCGGCTGGAAGGTGTTGCGCGTGCTGGGTAATCACTTGGAGCTCGATGGTTTTGATTACGAAACGTCCGAGCAGGTTCGCAAGGAGGCGTTGCCGACTGCCGTCGGCGCGATGCTTTCAAACGAAACCGCAGCTACGCCGTCGGCGCCGATGACCGAGGCGAGCGCGGCGGATGCAGCCGAGAGAATCGCCGATGTTCCGATTTACTTCAGCGACGCGATCGTGCGCCGCTCAGCGCCGCTGCAGGCAACGCGCGATGCAAGGCCGCCAAAGGCACGTGCCAATGCGCGCACGTTGCAGTCGTTCGGGCTTGTTACCGGTGACAAAGCCCGTGTACGGCAAGGTGACGCATCGGCGTTGCTCGAAGTTGCACTCGACGACGGCGTTGCCGATGGCGTCATTCATGTATCAGCGGCCCATGAATCCACGGCGACGCTCGGCTCGATGTTCGGCCCGATCACGCTCGAGCGCGCGTGATGGACACGATCACGACCTACGGTAGTCAAACGCTTGGCTCAGCGTGGCCGGTTGTATGGTCGCTGGCAAAGATTTTCGCGATTGTGCTGCCGATCCTCGGTCTGGTCGCATATCTGACGTTGTGGGAACGCCGGCTGATCGGCTGGCTCCACATTCGCGTGGGCCCGAATCGCGTGGGTCCGCTCGGCTTGTTTCAGCCAATCGCCGACGGGATAAAACTGATCACCAAGGAAATCATTACGCCGTCGCAGTCGGACCGATCGCTGTTCTTTCTGGCGCCGGTCGTCATCCTGATGCCGGCGCTGGCCGCGTGGGCCGTCATTCCGTTCGGTCCCGGCATCGTGCTGGCGGACATCAACGCCGGCTTGTTGTTCGTAATGGCGATCACGTCGGTCGGCGTCTATGGCGTGATCATCGCCGGCTGGGCGTCGAATTCGAAGTACGCGTTTCTCGGAGCGATGCGCGCGGCGGCGCAGATGGTCAGCTACGAGATCGGCATGGGCTTCGTGCTCGTCACCGTGCTGATGGTGGCCGGCACCTTGAATCTGACGCAGATCGTGGTTGACCAGAACACCGGCCTATTCGCCTCGATGGGGCTCAATTTTCTGTCGTGGAATTGGCTGCCGCTGCTGCCGCTGTTCGTGATCTACGTTGTATCGAGCATCGCCGAAACCAATCGTCATCCGTTCGATGTTGTCGAGGGCGAATCGGAGATCGTCGCCGGCCACATGGTCGAGTACTCGGGCATGAGCTTCGCGATTTTCTTCCTCGCCGAGTATGCGAACATGATTTTGCTGTCGACGGTAGCCACCGTCATGTTCCTCGGCGGCTGGGCCGCGCCGATCGATCTCGGGCGATTGCTCGGATTCGAAGTTCCGGACTGGATCGGTACGCTGTCCGGCTGGTTCTGGCTTTTCGCCAAGGTGTTTTTTGTCGTCTCGCTGTTCATCTGGTTTCGCGCATCGTTCCCGCGCTATCGCTATGACCAGATCATGCGTCTGGGCTGGAAGGTATTCATTCCGCTGACCCTTGCATGGCTGGTCGTGATTGCAGTGTGGATGCAGACACCCTGGAACATATGGAGCAAATAGCCTGATGGGCGCAGTCAGAGAATTTTTCGATAGCCTGCTATTGCGCGAGCTGGTGAAAGGTCTTGCGCTGACCGGGCGTTATGCGTTCTCACGCAAGATCACGATTCAGTACCCGGAAGAAAAGACGCCGCTGTCGCCTCGCTTTCGCGGCCTGCATGCGTTGCGCCGCTATCCGAACGGCGAGGAACGCTGCATCGCGTGCAAGTTGTGCGAAGCGGTGTGTCCGGCACTGGCTATCACGATCGAGTCGGAGCAGCGCGAGGACGGTACTCGCCGCACCACACGCTACGACGTCGACCTCTACAAGTGCATTTTCTGCGGACTGTGCGAAGAGAGTTGCCCGGTCGACGCGATCGTCGAGACGCACATCCTCGAGTATCACGGCGAGGAGCGCGGTGATCTGTACTTTACCAAGCCGATGCTGCTGGCGATCGGCGATCGCTACGAGAAAGAGATTGCGGCGGCGCGCAAGGCAGACGCGCCGTATCGCTAGCAGCCGCCGAATGGACGCTCAATCCGCTTTATTTCTGATTTTTTCCGGCGTCATGCTAGTCGCGGCGCTGCGCGTGATCACTGCTCGTAATCCGGTACACGCTGTGCTCTTTCTCGTGCTTGCTTTTTTCTCGGCAGCGGCTTTGTGGATCTTGCTGCGCGCAGAGTTTCTCGCCATCGCGCTGGTGCTGGTCTATGTCGGCGCGGTGATGGTGTTGTTTCTGTTCATCGTGATGATGCT
>CAZKNV010000327.1:0-2964 GCA_964554145.1 uncultured Burkholderiaceae bacterium | reverse complement strand
CGCTGCTCGAGTGGGAAACGATCGATAGCGAACAGATCGACGACATCATTGCCGGTCGCCCGCCACGGCCGCCGAAATCAACCGGCTCGATTCCGCCCGCCGGCGGCAAGCCGGCAGCTGGGGCCGAAGGCGTGGTGCAGCCTGCGTGATACTTGGATTGCCCTGACAAAAAGGCCGGACATTTCCCGGCCTTTTTTGTTGCGTTTTTAGAATGCGCCTGAATGCACACTCCTGATGCCGCGATGGCGACACAGCCTGCGTGGTCAGTGCGAGGTCGCGACCTCGCACTCGACCGCGTGCTGCTCATGGGCATTGTCAACGTCACACCGGATTCGTTTGCCGACGGCGGGCGGTATTTCGACTTTGCGGACGCGCTCGCGCGCGCGCGCCGGTTGATCGACGAAGGCGCCGACATCCTTGACATCGGAGGCGAGTCGACGCGTCCCGGCGCGGCCGATGTGTCAGCCGACGAGGAAATCAGGCGCGTTGTGCCGCTGGTCGAGGCGTTGGCCGGCAGCGGAGTGCCGCTGTCGGTCGATACCAGCAAGCCGGAGGTGATGCGGGCCGTATTGGCAGCCGGCGCTGCGATCATCAATGACGTGCGCGCATTGCGACAGTCGGGCGCTCTGGATGCCGTCGCCGGCAGCGACTGCGGGTTGGTGCTGATGCATATGCAGGGAACACCGAGCACGATGCAGCGGGCTCCTTCCTATCAGGATGTCACCAGCGAAGTCGCGGACTTTCTCGCCGAAAGAGTGGAAGTCGCACACCTGCATGGGATCGACGTTGCCCGCATCGCGGTCGATCCGGGATTCGGCTTCGGCAAGAGCATCGAGCATAATTTCACACTCCTGTCCGAACTGTCTTTACTCAAACGCATGCAACGTCCGCTCATCGTGGGACTCTCGCGCAAGTCGATGCTGGGTGCCGCAACGGGCCGTGCAGTCGATGACCGGATCGCGGCCTCAGCAGCGGCGGCGCTGCTGGCAGCCGAGCGCGGTGCGAACGTCCTGCGTGTGCACGATGTCGCCGCGACGCGCGACGCGTTGGGCGTATTGAAGATGACGCAGCAAAAAGGAAAACCGACGCGATGAGTGTCAAGCGCAAATACTTCGGCACCGATGGTGTGCGCGGCACCGTAGGCGAAGCGCCGATCACGCCTGAGTTCGTGCTGCGGTTGGGTCAGGCAATGGGACGTGCGTTGACGCAAAACGGCAATCAGCGGCCCACGGTGCTGATCGGCAAGGACACGCGCATTTCCGGCTATATGCTTGAAGCTGCGCTGGAAGCCGGACTGTCGAGTGCCGGCGTAGACGTGGTGCTATGCGGGCCGTTGCCGACTCCCGGAGTGGCTTATCTAACGCGTGCGTTGCGGCTCGATGCCGGCATCGTGATCAGCGCTTCGCACAATCCGTATCCGGACAATGGCATGAAGTTTTTTTCCGCGCGTGGCACCAAGCTGGCCGACGCGGTCGAAGTGCGCATCGAAGCGGAACTTGAACGGCCATGGCAGTGCGTCGATTCGAAGCGGCTCGGCAAGGCGAGGCGACTGGATGACGCTGCGGGGCGCTATATCGAGTTTTGCAAGCGCACGTTTCCGAATGAAGCCGATCTCAAGGGGCTGAAGATCGTTGTCGATAGCGCGCACGGCGCCGCCTATCACGTGGCGCCGCCGGTGTTTCACGAGCTCGGTGCGGAAGTCGTTTCGCTCGGCGCGTCGCCGAACGGCATGAACATCAATGATGGCGTCGGCGCAGTACACGCGCATTATCTTGCCGATGCAGTACGGACGAACAAAGCTGATTTCGGCATCGCGCTCGACGGCGATGCGGACCGAGTCGTGATCGCCGATTCCGACGGCCGCATTTATAACGGCGATGAGTTGCTGTACATCATCGTGCGCGACCGCATGCGGCGCGAGCGCGTGAAGGGCGTTGCCGGAACGCTGATGACCAACTACGCGCTGGAACGCAAGCTGCGCGAGCTGAATGTGCCGTTTGCGCGCGCCAAGGTCGGCGATCGCTACGTGCTGGAGCTGCTCGAAGAAAAAGGCTGGTTGTATGGCGGCGAAGGTTCAGGCCATCTACTTTGCCTCGATTGCCACACCACTGGCGACGGCATCGTCAGCGCACTGCAGGTACTCGCTGCAGCAAGGCGCCAGCAAAAATCGCTGGCCGAATTGACGTCCGATCTGGTGTTGATGCCGCAAGCGCTGGTCAATGCCAGTGTCGAGCGTGATTTTGACTGGACAACGCATGCCGGTCTGATTGCCGCCGTCTCGGATGCCGAGCGCGAATTAAATGGCAGCGGTCGCGTATTGATTCGGCCGTCGGGCACCGAGCCGGTGCTGCGCGTCATGGTCGAAGCATCCGAAGCCAAAATCGCCGAAGCGATGGCGCATCGCGTCGCATCGACCCTTGCGCATCGGGGCTGACGTTGGCGACCGTCCGCCCGATTCTTGAGTAAAAAAATCGACTGCCCCACTTGGAGCAACCGACAAACCTCAAGAGAGACGCTTGAGTCGTGTGCGTTACGGCATGCGAGGAGCGGATCAGAGGTTCTGAACAGGAATTGCAAGAAGGCTTAGCCGCGGGCATCGTTGTTCGATGACCGTTTCGTGACAGCGTCGGTGGGTTTTTCCTTCTCGTACGCCGTCCAATGTCACAAATGAGTCATTCGACCCACCTACAGTCGCGCTGTTGCCACGCGTACCCCTTGGAGTCGAAGCATGAATAGATCGTCAAAAGTTCGTCACACGTTTTTATCCGCGTCGGTTTTAAGCACGTTCGCATTAGTCAGCGCCGGAGCGATGGCCCAGACCGATATCATCAAAATCGATGGCTCGAGCACCGTTTTTCCGGTAACCGAAGCGGTGGCCGAAGAGTTTCAGAAGGCCAAGAAAGGCAAGGTTCGGGTGACGGTCGGCATTTCCGGCACCGGCGGCGGTTTCAAGAAATTCTGTCG
>CAZKNV010000326.1:0-2986 GCA_964554145.1 uncultured Burkholderiaceae bacterium | reverse complement strand
CCGATTGCGCTTCCTTGCGTAGTTCAACGAGGCCGACGAGCCTGGCGTTCTCGATCGCCGGCCATAACGGGCTTTTCCAGCGCGGATCAGCGACACGCTTCAGCTGGTACACGTAGTCAGCCGCGATCAGTTCGCGTGGTTTGCCGTTAAACGCGGCGTCTTCCTGAAAGAAAATGCCTGGGCGAATCCGCACTGTGATTGTGCGGAAATCTGACGAGAGTTCGGGCATCGCAGCCGCAGTGCGCGGCTTCAGCACCGCGGGCCGGGCAAGAAAATCATATTGAAGCGGCGCTTCAAAGATGTTGGCCACAACATAGTTGGAGTACAAGTCGGAGATCTGGGCCGGATCGAAACCCGTTTCGGCAGCGTTAAATGCCCACCGAAAAACCTTCTGCGTGTTCTGCTGCTGCGAGGATGCGGCTGGTGGAAGGGCAGATGCCGTAGCGAGCACGCCGCTCGTTCGCAGGAAATCGCGCCGACTCACTGCGTCGCCTTCGCCTGTGCTTCAGCATCGATACCGACGAACTGCCACCAGTCGTACCAATAGGGGCCACGGCGGTAACCGTGCAACCATTCGTGCGCGATGTCGGTGTGAATGCGATGGACTCCCCACTTGTAGGGCGCATAGGCGATCAGCAGACGCTTCGCGTCGTCGAACAGTTGCAAGCGTTCGGGTCCGTCGGGCAGTAATCGCAGCTTGTCGTAGATCGCATCGAACTCAGAGCTTTTGAACCGCGCAAGGTTCTGTCCACCGATATGCTTGCTGGAGGCGCGATCCAGGATCGGCTGGCCGTCGGGCGACGCAGCCGATAGACCAACGCGCCAGATCATAAAATGCCCAGCTCGCGCGTTCTTCAGATTCTCCGGCCACTTTGCGATCTTGAAATCCGTGCGAAGTCCCAGCGCGGTCATATCCTTGCGCACCAACTCTGCATATTGCCGATTGACCTGTGAGGGTTCACTTGATAACTCCAGCGTCAGCGGTTGACCGTCGCGCTGCTCGCGCCACCCATCGCCATCGCGATCGACATAACCGTACAAATCCAGCAGCGCCTTGGCGCGCGGCAAATCGAATTCTCCATTTTCGCTGCGAAACTCCGGATCGAAGCCGACTGTGTTCGGCATGACCGGAGCTTGCGCAGGAATTGCCTGGTCCTTCCTCGCGAGACGGATTTCCTGGGGCGTGTTCGTCGCCAGATTGATCGCGCGCCTTAGCGCGACTTTCTCGGGCGTGTAGCCGCCGATGACGGGATCGTCCATGTTGTAGACATTCATCGTCAGGTCGGAGCCGAGCACGCGATAAACCTTGACGCCCTGCCGCTGCAGGTTGGGTGCAAGCTTGCCGTTGGGAACGGCAATGCTGATGAACTCGTTCGGAATCCGCTCCAGGAAATCGTGCTGTTTATTGAGGAACGACAGCCAGCGCGGCTGCTGCTCCTCAATGATGGAGATTTCGACGCGATCGAGCATCGGCAACCGCCGCCCGCGAAACTGCTGCAGTAACGCCTGGCCTTCAGCGTCGTCCGTGTTAGGTTCGGCGTCGTAGAAGTGTTCGCGATAAGTCGGGCTGCGTTCAAGCACGATCTTCGACGAACGACGCCACTCGGCCAGGCGAAACGGTCCTGTTCCAACTGGCTTACTCACTATCTGGTCGCCATAAGCCTCGACGACCTCACGCGCCAGCGCGCCGAAGAGGTCTCCGGTTGCGAGCGTATGCAGGAAACGCGGACGCGGCTCCTCCAACGTGAATCGAATCGTGTAGCGGTCCAGAGCGCGCAGACCTGCGACCTCGCGGTCGTAGTCAAACGGCTTTTTAGACTTTATGGACTCATCGCGCAGGGCGGCCATGCCGACGATCTGCTGTTCGGCAAGTCCCGCGTAATTCGGCGACTTCCAACGCGGATCAAAGTAGCGCTTGAACGAATACACGTAGTCCTGCGCAGTCAATTCACGCCGCTCGCCTTTGAACGCAGGATCGTCCTGAAAGTAGATGCCCGGACGCAGCTTGACTGTCCAGACGCGAAAATCCGCTGACACCTCAGGCATCGAGGCCGCCGTGTTCGGTTTGATCTTGAACGGCCGTGCCAGATGATCGTAGCTGTACAAGCCATCGAAAATATGGCCTATGACAATGCGCGAATACAAATCAGTAACCTGCGCCGGATCGAACCCGGTTTCCGCGACCGGAAATGCGTATCGAAGAACCTTGGCTTGCTGCGCGACGCTTGACGAGGGCAGTGCGGTCAGCAGCAAACTCAAAACGACGGCAACGAGACGGCCGTTCACGCGATCGCCTTCGCTTGTTCAATCGCATCGATATCGACGTACTGCCACCATGCCAGCCAGTATGGCGGACGCCGATATCCCTCGACCCACGGCCATACGAGATCGGTCAGTATTCGATGCACGTGATATCTGTACGGCGCATACGCTGCCAGCACGCGCTTGCCTTCAAAAAACAGTTGCTCGCGTTCCGGCCCGTGAGAAATTGTTCGAATGCGCTGGTAGATCTCGTCAAACTTCTTGTTGCTGAAGAACGCCAGGTTCTGGCCGCCCTTGTGACTCGTTGCTCCACTATCGAACGACGGCTGCCCGTCGGGAGCGGCAGCGGAATACCCGAGACTCCAGACCATCATGTTGCCGGCGCGTGCGTTCTTCAGATTTTCAGGCCACTTGGCCGGATTGAAGTTGACTCTAATGCCAAGCGCATTCATATCCTTGCGGCGCAATTCATCACGCTGGCGCGCACGCTGGTCGGGCGTCGTGGCCCAATCAAGTATCAGGGGTGAACCATCGGGTTGCTCACGCCAACCGTCGCCGTTCCGATCAACGTAGCCATAAAGGTCTAACAGCGCTCGTGCCTGTGCCAGGTCATACTTGACGCCGGCTCCGACGAAGGCTGGGTCATATCCCACGGTGTGCGGCATCAATGCCGATTGCGCGGGGATCGCCTGTCCTCGCCAGTACAGCCGAATCTCCTGATCGA
>CAZKNV010000325.1:0-2996 GCA_964554145.1 uncultured Burkholderiaceae bacterium | reverse complement strand
CACAGTCACGACGCGTTAGGAGTCAGTTGGCATCGACCGTCATTCCGCTGCGACAGGCTGCAGTAGAAAGTTCGCTTAAGCGCGCAGCCTTTGATTACGCCGGTGTTGCAATGCTGTGTGTCAACGCCGCCGGCCAGATTCTGGCGCTTAATTCGGAAGCCGCCACACTTGTCGGCGGCGATTCACCGATCGGTCGCAGTGTCGCTGAACTTCTTTCGTTCCCAAGCCATCAGGCGTTTGCGCGCCGCTGGAACCGTCTATGGGCCCTGGCAGCGGCTGGTTCGCATGCCAGTGTAGAAACGAAGCTGCCGTTGCGCGGTGGCGGCCGCCTGACGGCTCGCATCGCGATGCGGCTGTTTCGCTTCGAGCAGGAAGAATTCGCGTCGATTGCCATTACCGAAACGACAGGCGCGCGTGCCGAATCAAAGCGGGTTCAACTCGAAGAGGCGCGTGCACGGGCCATCGCGCAGCATCAATCGGAGCTGACGGTTGTTCTGAACGAGGACCGGCGCGTCGTCTACGCCAGTGCGGCGCTGGAGCCGATTACCGGCGAGCAGGTGTTCGACGTTCTCGGATCACCGTTCGAATTCATTCTCGATCAGCCGTCGCGCATCGAGTTTCGGCGTGCGGTCGATCGCATTTTGCGCGACTCGCCCGGCGATCGACAGGCGGTACCGTTGCTGCTGCGCACGCGCGCGGCGCTCGCTGCCAGCGGTCGCAGCATCTCGTGTGTCATCGCCAATCGGCTGGATGATCCAAAGGTACGCGGTCTGGTGCTTACTGCGCGCGATCTCGGGCCGGCCGAACGTGCGCAAGCGCGCCGGCTGCGTTTTCGCGAGCGCTTGCTGGAGCTCGCGATTCAGCCGAAGTCTGACTTCACGCATGCGCTCTCGGCCATCCTGCGTACAGCAACCGAAGTGCTCGACGTCAGTGCAGTCAGCTTCTGGCGCCTGTCGCACGACGGTGAATCGCTGCGCTGCGAGTCGCTGTTCGACCGTGGCAAGGATCGGTTCATGCGCGACTGGGTCGGCCGCGAGTTGACCGCCACGCGCTTTCCTGCCTACTTCGTCCAGTTGATGAATCGGCAGCCGGTCGTCATCAACGACACCCACACCTCGCGGCTGACCAGTTCATTTGCCGGGGATTCGAGCTGGTCGCGCGTGCGTGCAATGCTCGATGTTCCGGTGCTGGTCGGGGGGGAAGCCAGCGGCGCACTCAGCCTGCAGCACTACGAGACGCGCCACTGGGATGACGACGATGTGAGCTTTGCCAACACCACGTCGCTGATGCTCGCTCTGGCGCTCGAAGCGGCGCAAAGGCAGGAAGCCGAAACGCGCATCGAGCATCTGGCCTGGTACGACGGCCTGACCGGGTTGCCAAATCGCAATCTATTGCGAGAGACGATGCGCGATCTGATCATGACCGCGGCCAATCGCAAGCGGCGCATGGCGGTGATGCTGATCGATCTCGATCGCTTCAAGGACGTGAACGACACGCTCGGGCATCTGGTCGGCGATGCGCTGATCAAGTCAGCCGCCGACGTGCTGGTCGAAACCGTCGGCGATGCAGGCGTCGTCGCGCGTCTGGGCGGCGACGAATTCGTCGTGCTGGTCAACGAGTTCGTGCATCGGCAGGAAGTCGCTTTGCTCTCAGCGCGGATTGCGCAGGCGCTGAATCGCACCGACCTGATACCGCACATCGATACGCAGGTTTCGGCTTCCGTGGGTGTCGCGCTTTTTCCCGAACACGGGCGGGAGATGAGCACGTTGCTGAAGAACGCCGATGCCGCGATGTACCAGGCCAAGCGCGATGGCCGCAATCAGTTCAGCTTCTTTAATCCCATTCGCTACGAACGTGCAGCGCGCGAAGTGCAACTGGGCATTGAGCTCGTCAAGGCGGTCCAGAGCGAAAGCCCGCAGTTTATTTGCGAGTACCAACCTCAGGTCGAGATGACCAGCGGGCGCGTCGTCGGGCTCGAAGCGCTGATTCGCTGGAAGCATCCGTTGCACGGAATCTTGACGCCTGATCGTTTTATCGGCGTGGCCGAGATGAGCGGGCTGTCGGAACGAATCACGCGCTGGGTGGTGAACGAAGTGTGCTCACAGATCAATCGCTGGCGCGAAGTTCGCCCCGATTTCGATGTGCCGGTGTCGATCAATGTCGCCGGTCGCGAGATGGGATCGACCGCGCTACCGGCACTGGTGCGTGCCGCACTCGCAAGACATGCGATTGCCCCGCAGCTGATCGTGCTCGAAATCACCGAGCGCACGCTGGTCAGGGAGAGCGAAATCAACAACGATGTGCTGGCCGAGCTGGCCTCGCTCGGAGTCGGCCTGGTGCTGGACGACTTCGGTACCGGCTATTCGATGCTCGGTTATCTAAAGCGTATGCCGTTTACCGCGCTGAAGATCGATCAATCGTTTATCGAAGGCATTCCGGGCGACGCTGACAGCCGCGCCATTGTGCATGCGATGCTGGCGGTGGCGCGCCACTTCAAATTGAAGGTCGTGGCAGAGGGCGTCGAGTCGATCGAGCAGGTCGAGTACATGCGCGATATCGGTTGCGAATTCGCGCAGGGATTCTTCTACGCCCGCGCGCTGTCGTCAGACATTATCCTCGACTATCTGGCCCGTTCCGGCACATAGCGTTTTCATCCGGTTGCCTCGCTAAGATGGCGGTGCAATCATGGAGATGCTTTGATGAACTACGAACACGTCGTTGTTGAGACACGCGACCGGGTCGGCTTGATAAGGCTGAACCGTCCGAAGGCGCTCAACGCGCTGAACGACCAACTGATGGACGAGCTCGGCACCGCCTTGCTGGGCTTCGATGCGGACGACGGCATCGGCGCGATCGTTATTACCGGCAATGACAAGGCGTTTGCCGCCGGCGCCGATATCGGCGCGATGAGCGCATGGTCGTACATGGATGTGTTCAAGTCCGACTACATCACGCGCAATTGGGAAACGATCAAGCGCATTCGCAAGCCGGTGATC
>CAZKNV010000324.1:0-3002 GCA_964554145.1 uncultured Burkholderiaceae bacterium | reverse complement strand
CCGATGGCGATCTGAAGCGGAAGCTCACGGTGGAAGCCAAGCGCGAGATCGCCGCGCTGGCCGACACGATTAACGGCATGACCGACACCTTGGCGATTTTCGCGGATCAGGTCACCACGGTGGCGCGCGAGGTCGGTGTTGAGGGCAAGCTCGGCGGACAAGCAAAGGTGCCGGGAGCCGCCGGTACCTGGAAGGCGCTGACCGAGAACGTCAACGAGCTCGCCGCCAACTTGACGACGCAGGTGCGCGCGATCGCCAACGTGGCGACCGCCGTAACCCAAGGCGACTTGACGCGCTCGATCGCGGTCGAAACCCAAGGCGAAGTGGCCGCGCTAAAAGACACGATCAACGAGATGATCCGCAACTTGAAGGACACGACACAGAAGAACACCGAGCAGGACTGGCTAAAAACCAACCTGGCGAAATTCAGCCGTATGTTGCAGGGGCAGAAAGATCTCGTGACGGTCGGCCAGTTGATTCTGTCGGAGCTTGCGCCGGTGGTTGGCGCGAAGCAGGCCGAGTTCTACGTGATGACCGCCAGCTCGGATGTGCCGCGCCTGAAACTCGTGGCCAGTTACGCGGCGAGCGGCAAAAGCGCGCATGGCAAGGAAATCGAGCTGGGTCAGGGGCTGATCGGCCAATGCGCGATGGAGGCGCAGAAGATTCTCCTGACCAACACGCCGTCCAACGCCTTCCGCGTCGCCAGCGGGTTGAGCGAAAGCGCTGCGCTTGACGTGCTCGTTTTACCGGTCGTGTTCGAAGGCCAGGTGCGCGGCGTACTCGAACTCGCGTCGCTCGAACGTTTTAATCCTGCGCACCAGGCCTTCCTCGATCAACTGACCGAAAGTATCGGCATCGTCATTAACACGATCGAGGCCAATTCCCGGACCGAAGATCTGCTGAAGCAATCGCAGTCGCTCGCGCAGGAATTGCAGAGCCGCCAGCAGGAACTGCAACAGACCAATGAGGAATTGCAGGAAAAGGCACGCTTGCTCGCGCACCAGAATCAGGAAGTCGAACGCAAGAACCAGGAGGTCGAACAGGCGCGGCAGGCACTGGAAGAAAAAGCCGAGCAACTGGCGCTGACTTCGAAATACAAATCCGAGTTCCTGGCCAATATGTCGCACGAATTGCGCACGCCACTTAACAGCCTGTTGATCCTGTCCGATCAGCTATGCAAGAACCCGGAAGGCAATCTGAGCGGAAAGCAGGTCGAGTTCTCGAAGACGATTCACTCGTCGGGCAACGACTTGCTGATGCTGATCAATGACATTCTCGATCTGTCGAAGATCGAATCGGGCACGGTGGCGGTCGACGTCAGCGAGTTGCGGCTGGATGACCTGCAACGCGCGATCGAACGCAGCTTCCGCCACTTTGCCGAATCGAAGCAGGTCGAGTTCGTGATCAACGTCGAGCAGCCGCTGCCGAAGACGGTCGTGACCGACGTCAAGCGGTTGCAGCAGATCATCAAGAACCTGCTATCCAACGCTTTCAAGTTCACGCACCGGGGCCACGTCGCATTCTCGATCTCGGCCGCGCAAGGCGGCTGGTCGCCCGATAATGACGAGCTGAATCGCGCCGGTCAGGTAATCGCATTTTCGGTATCGGACACCGGCATCGGCATTTCGGCCGACAAGCAGCAGATCGTGTTCGAGGCGTTCCAGCAGGCCGATGGGTCGACCTCGCGCAAGTACGGGGGCACCGGATTGGGACTGGCGATCAGCCGCGAGCTGTCGCGACTGCTTGGCGGCGAGATTCGTCTCGCCAGTGCGCCCGGCGAAGGCAGCACGTTCACGCTGTACTTGCCGCAGAGCTACAACCCGTCGCGCAGCGCACGCCACTCGCGCGTTGTGGCGAGCGGCATCGAAAAGGAAACGAACAGCAGTACCGCGCTGGACGGTGCGGCGCGCGCCGAGCTGCGCCGCGTTTCGACCGCCATGCCGATCCTGCCGATCGAGTTCTCCGCGCCGTCGTTACGCGAAACGTCCCCCGCTGAAACTGAGAGCATCATTTTTGCCAACGTCGCCGCGGACGATCGCGACGATATCTCGGCCGGCGACCGGGTGCTGCTGATCGTCGAAAACGATCTCGCCTTCGCCAAGATACTGCTGGACGCTGCGCGCCTGAGCGGTTTCAAGGGCCTGGTTAGCACCACCGGCGCCGGCGCGTTGACGATGACTCGCGAGTATCACCCGTCGGTGATCACGCTTGATATTCATCTGCCCGACATGAGCGGGTGGCGCATCCTGGATCGGCTGAAGACCGACGCTGCGATGCGGCACATTCCGATTTGCGTCGTCTCGACCGACGATGCGCGCGAGCGCGCGCTACAAGCTGGTGCAATGGCGTTTCTGGCCAAGCCGCTGCAATCGAAGGATGCAGTGGATCAAGCGCTGGCAGAGCTGTATCGGTTTGTCGAGCGGGGCGCGAAGAAGCTGGTCGTCGTGATGCCACCGTCGCAGTTGCGATCGGATTTTCAGGCTTGCATGGAAGCCGATGTCGAAATGCTGATCTTCGACAGCGGCTCGGCGGCACGCTCGGCACTGCTGCAAGCCGATTGCGCGGTGATCGACGACAGCATCGACGATCTCGGTCCCGAGGACATCCTCGATGCGATCGAGCAGCGCGCCGGCACCTGCCAACTGCCCGTCGTGCTGCGCTCCAATGGCGATTTCGACAAGAGTGGTTGGCACGGCAGGCACAACAGCTTTGCGTTGCGCCGGGCGGACTCGCTCGACGGACTGCTCGCACAGTCCGCGTTTCTATTGCATCGAAGCCCCGCCGTGATGTCCGACAGCGAACGGCAGGCGGTCGAATCGGTGCATGCAGGCAATGGCGCGCTGCAAGGCAAGAAGGCGCTGATCGTCGACGACGATATGCGCAACATTTTCGCGCTGGCCACGATACTGGACGAAGAAGGTATGGTGATCGTCTCGGCCGACAACGGTCGCGATGCAATCAGGATGGTCGAGGCCGACCCGACGATCGACATCGTGCTGATG
>CAZKNV010000323.1:0-3005 GCA_964554145.1 uncultured Burkholderiaceae bacterium | reverse complement strand
CTGCAGGTGCTCTGGATGATCTTGCGCGTCCGCTCCACTTCAGCAGCACGCTGGGAATCATCCAGAAATTCCCGATTGCCCGACGCATCGGTTCGCGTGATACGCACGCCGTCTTCAAGCGACTTCATGTAGCCGCGCGCGCGATCGCATTCGGCCGTTTTTGTTGCGCTCTTGGTTTGCTCTTCGGCGGCCTTCTTGTCGCTTTCCGCACGCTCCTGCTGGCGCTTGCGAAACTCCATCTCGCGTTCGGCGACGGTTTTGGGTGCATTCGGCGCAGGCGCCGTTTTCGCATCGGAAGATTTCGCGTCAGCGGGCTTGCCAGCATCATCCAGCGGACCGCTGGCCGGTGCGGGATTGGCCAACACCTGAGTGTTTGGCTGGCGCACGATACTGGCTGGCTTGACGTCTGACGGTGGCGGTCGATCCGAGTACACCAGCCGGCCATTGGTGTCCTTCCAGGCCCATTGAGCTTCGCTTGGGGTGGACGTCAATCCAGCCAGCACGATGGCAGCGACGATCGTTGCACGAACTACGTTCAAACTATCAAACATACGTTCTCCTGAGCGCCGCGTATTTTCCAACGCTTTTGCTAACGGCGGCAAGCGCGTGATTTTGTAAACAGGGTGCAAACACCCCGCTATTGCAACGCGCTAAGTCGTCCGGTTGATCCCGTATACTCCGTCTTTGCGTCTGAGGAAAAGTATGCGGTTGGTACAAAAAGCGCTGACTTTCGATGACGTGCTGCTCGTCCCCGCCTACTCGGCGGTCCTCCCCCGCGACGTACAGCTTCTTACCCAACTCTCCCGCAACATTTCTCTGAACATCCCGCTCGTTTCGGCGGCGATGGACACTGTGACCGACGCCCGGCTTGCGATCGCGCTTGCGCAGGAAGGTGGTATCGGCATCATTCACAAAAACATGACTCCCAAGGAGCAGGCAGCCGAGGTGTTGAAGGTCAAGCGTCACGAAGCCGGCGTGCTGCGTGACCCGATCACGATCACGCAGGACATGACGGTGCGCGATGCGATCGAGCTTCAACGCGCGCACAAGATTTCCGGTTTACCGGTGGTGGAGGGCAAGCGCGTGGTCGGCATCGTCACCAATCGCGATCTGCGCTTCGAAACGCGGCTCGATGCGCCGATCCGCGACATCATGACTCCGCGCGCGCGCCTGGTAACGGTGCGCGAAGGCACGACTCCCGAAGAGGCGAGGGCGCTGCTGCATGAGCATCGGCTCGAGCGCGTGCTGGTGATCAACGGTGATGATGAGTTGCGCGGGCTGATCACCGTCAAGGACATCACGAAGGCGACCGAGCATCCGAATGCCGCAAAGGATCAGCTCGGCAAATTGAGAGTCGGCGGTGCCATCAGCACAGGGCCGGATTCGGACGAGCGCGCCGAATTGATGGTGCGAGCGGGTGTCGATGTATTGGTCGTCGATACTGCACACGGCCACCATCAAGGCGTGCTGGATCGCGTGCGCTGGGTCAAGAAGAATTTCCCGCGCGTCGATGTGGTTGGCGGCAATGTCGCCACCGCCGAAGCTGCGCGTGCGCTGGTCGATGCGGGCGCCGATGGCGTCAAGGTCGGCATCGGCCCAGGGTCGATCTGCACCACGCGCATCGTGGCCGGCGTCGGTGTGCCGCAGATCACCGCGGTATCGAACGTGGCGAAGGCGCTCGATGGCGCGAACGTGCCGTTGGTCGCCGATGGTGGCGTCCGTTATTCGGGCGACGTAGCGAAGGCGCTGGCAGCGGGTGCGTACACGGTGATGATGGGCAGCACATTCGCCGGCACCGAAGAAGCGCCGGGCGAAGTGATCTTGTATCAAGGCCGCTCGTACAAAAGTTATCGCGGCATGGGCAGCATCGGCGCGATGACCGAAGGTTCGGCGGAGCGCTACTTTCAGGACAACGACGCCAACATCGACAAATTTGTACCCGAGGGCATCGAAGGCATGGTGCCATATAAGGGCAGCGTGCTCGGCATCATGTTCCAGATGACCGGCGGACTGCGCTCCAGCATGGGTTACTGCGGCTGCCGCACGATCGAAGAAATGCGCACCAAGGCGCAGTTTGTCGAAATCACCGCTGCCGGCATGCGCGAATCGCATGTGCACGATGTGCGCATAACCAAGGAAGCGCCCAACTACCGTTTAGAGAACTAAAGCGGTGAAGTCTGAGTTGGTGCATCACGACCGCATCCTGATTCTCGATTTCGGCTCGCAAGTCACGCAACTGATCGCGCGCCGCGTACGCGAAGCACGTGTGTACTGCGAAATTCATCCGTCCGATGTCGGTGATGCATTCGTGCGTGATTTCGCGCCGAAGGGAATCATTCTGTCCGGCAGCCACATGTCGGCTTACCAAGAGTCGACCGAGCGCGCGCCGGCTGCCGTGTTTGAGCTCGGCGTTCCGGTCCTTGGCATCTGCTATGGCATGCAGACGATGGCGCAACAACTTGGCGGCAAGGTCGAGGGTGGGCACACACGCGAGTTTGGCTACGCAGAGGTGCGTGCGCACGGCCATACAAGGCTGCTGAACAACATCGAGGACGAGCGCACGCCCGCGGGACACGGGCTGTTGAAAGTCTGGATGAGCCACGGCGACAAGGTGGTCGACATGCCGGCGGGTTTCAAGCTGATGGCATCGACGCCGTCGTGTCCGATCGCCGGCATGGCCGATGAAGCGCGCAACCTCTACGGTGTGCAGTTCCACCTCGAAGTGACGCACACGCTGCAGGGCCAGGCGATCCTGACGCGCTTCGTGCTCGATATCTGCGGCTGCAAGGCCGATTGGGTGATGGGCGACTACGCGGCCGAAGCGATCGAAAAAATCCGCGCACAAGTCGGCAACGACGAAGTAATCCTCGGACTCAGCGGCGGCGTCGATTCGTCGGTCGCTGCGGCGTTGATCCACCGCGCGATCGGCGACCAGCTGACGTGTGTATTCGTCGACACCGGGTTGTTGCGGCTCGACGAAGGGCAACAAGTGGTCGATACGTTTC
>CAZKNV010000322.1:0-3006 GCA_964554145.1 uncultured Burkholderiaceae bacterium | reverse complement strand
GTTACGACCTGACGCGGCTTTTCGTCGGCAGCGAAGGCACGCTGGGCGTCATCACCGAAATCACGTTGCGGATATATCCGCAGCCCGAGGCGGTGTCGGCCGCGTCGTGCTCGTTTCCGACCGTCGAAGACGCAGTGCAGACGACGATCGCGACAATTCAGATGGGAATTCCGATTGCGCGCTGCGAGCTGCTCGATGCGCTGACCGTGAAAGCGGTCAACGCGCGCGACAAGCTCGGGCTGCCCGAGCTGCCGCTACTGCTGTTCGAGTTCCACGGCTCCGAAGCGAGCGTCGCGGAGCAGGCGAAGATGGTCGAAGAGATTGCACGCGAGCACGGCGCAACAGCGTTCGAGTGGGCCACGCGGCCCGAAGATCGCACGCGCTTGTGGGAAGCGCGGCACAACGCGTACTTCGCATGCCTGCAACTGAAGCCGGGCTGCCGCAGTTTCACGACCGATGTGTGCGTGCCGATTTCACGGCTGGCCGAGTGCATCGCCGAAACGATGCGCGACACCGAGCAATCGTTCCTGCCGGCGCCGATCCTTGGCCATGTCGGCGACGGAAATTTCCACTGTGCGATTCTGGCCGACACTTCGAAACCGGACGAGCTGGCAGAAGCCGAGCGGCTGAACAAGCGCGTCGTCGCGCGCGCGCTGGCGATGGACGGCACCTGCACCGGCGAGCACGGCGTGGGCATGCACAAGATGGAATTTCTGCGCGAGGAACACGGTGACGATGCGCTGGAGTTGATGGCGCGCATCAAGCGATCGTTCGATCCGCTGGATATCCTGAATCCAGGCAAGGTCGTGCGTACTTGATTGCTCGATGAGCGATGAGTTCAGTGTCCTGAAAATCGTCAGCGAGCGGCTTGAAGGTTCGGGGATCGCCTTCATGCTCACCGGTTCATTTGCACTGACGTATTACGCAACGCCGCGCATGACGCGCGATTTGGATTTTGTCGTGGCGTGCGAAGAAAGCGATGTCGCTCGACTCGTATCGATCTTCTCACCGGACTTTTACGTCGACGAAGATGCCGCCCGATCCGCAGTCAGACTGCTGCGGCTGTTCAATCTTATGCACCTCAAGAGTGGAATGAAGGTAGACATGATCGTGCGCAAGGATTCCGAGTACAGAATACTGGAGTTCGAACGCCGCCAGCGAGTTCAGATGGGAAGTGTGCAGACGTGGATCGCGAGTCGCGAGGATTTGATTGTTTCGAAACTCGTTTGGGCACGCGACTCAGGTTCAGAATTGCAGCTGCGCGACGTCCGTGCGTTGATTTCAACAACTATGGATACGCAGTACGTTACTGATTGGGCCAATCGTTTGGGTGTAGGTGATCTATGGAACGAGATTGGCGAGTAAGCGACACCTCACCTGAAGTCGAGCAGATGGTGGCGGAGCACTATCGACGCATGACTCCGGAGGAGCGAATGAAGATTGCGTCCTCCATGTTCGAGACGGCGCGCTTGATCGTCGAATCGTCGCTGCCGCCGGCTCTCACGGGGCGCGAGCGCCGGCTCGCGTTCGCGCGTCGTATGTATGGCGACGAATTACCTGAGGCTGCGCTGCAGGCGTACGCCGATTGGAAAGATTCGTGAGCTTTCCGAAAATCCGTTCAGTCAACGTGCGCGCGCTACGCGTGCCGATGCCGGTGCCACACAACACTGCCAGCGGTGCGGTATCCGAATCGCCGCTGGTGCTGACCGACATCGAGTGCGACGGCGGCGGCGTCGGCCACAGCATCGTGTTTACCTACACGCCCGCAGCGCTGAAGCCGGTTGCCGATCTAGTTTCAAGTTTCGGCGAATGGATCGGCGGCGACGCCGCAGCTACCTACGATGTTGAACAGAAGCTGGCGCGACGTTTGCGTTTGCTCGGCCCGCAAGGTTTGACCGGCATTGCCGTCGCCGCGATCGACATGGCGCTATGGGACGCTGCAGCGCGCCGCCAGCACGTGTCGCTGGCGCAGTTGCTTGGCGGCAGTGCAAAGCCGATCCAGGCTTACGGCGCAGTCGGCTACGACGGCGTCGATGTTTCCGCGCGCACCGCGGAAGACTGGGCAAAGCGCGGCTTCAAGGGTGTCAAGGCGAAGATCGGATATCCGGCAGTGGCCGAAGATATTGCAGTGATTCGCGCGATGCGCTCGGCGGCCGGGCCTGAGATGGCGATCATGGTTGATTACAACCAGTGCCTGACTCCGGCCGAAGCAGTGCAGAGGATGCGCGTGCTGGACGATGAAGGTCTGACCTGGGTCGAGGAACCGACATTGGCGCACGATTACGCGGGCCATGCGCTGATCGCACGCGAAGCCGCAACGCCGATTCAATGCGGCGAGAACTGGTGGGGAACGCTCGACATGCAGCATGCGCTCAACGCCCAGGCGAGCGATTATCTGATGCCCGACGTGATGAAGATCGGCGGCGTGACCGGTTGGATGCGCGCCGCCGCGCTGGCGCATGCGGCAAACAAGAAGGTTTCCAGCCATTTGTGGCCCGAAATCAGCGTGCAACTGCTCGCTGTTACGCCGACCGCGCACTGGCTTGAATACGCCGACTGGTGGAACGCAATCGTTGCCTCGCCGTTGGCGGTAACCGATGGTCAAGCCAGCTTCGATGGCGTGATCGGCAGCGGCGTCGAATGGAACGAGAAGGCCGTCGCACGGTATGCCGCGTGATACTTTGGGTGCATGAACGCCCCGCTCGCCCTTCAGCAAGCCCCGCAACTGCTCGCCGAGCGAATTCCACTCGAAGGCGCCGGTCCGATCGATGTCGAACGGCAGCGTGCCGTGGTCGCTGCGCTGAAGGATTTCCTGCCTGAACACTGCGTGCTATGGCGCGAGGAAGATACGCGTCCGTACGAGTGCGACGGTCTGACGATGTATCGGCAGTTGCCGATGATCGTCGCGCTGCCGGAAACGGAGGAACAGGTTGCGCGCATCGCACGTGTCTGCTTCGAGATGCAGGTGCCGATCGTGCCACGCGGCGCGGGCACCGGACTGTCCGG
>CAZKNV010000321.1:0-3007 GCA_964554145.1 uncultured Burkholderiaceae bacterium | reverse complement strand
CACCTCCATGCCGTTCGCAATCGCTGCGCCGTGCCGTACGCCGCGCTCGGCGGCGGTATTGCGCGTCTTCAACAACAGGCCGACCGACTCTGCTCCATTGGTTTCCGGTTCACGCTTGCTCTTCAATTCGTCAGTGCGAAATGCAGTTTCACGCGCGGCAATTGCGAGGCTGCGCGCCTGCCACTCGGCATCGCGGCCGTTGACTCGCCAGTCGAGCGCGGCCACCGTCACGCTTCTGGCTGCGCCGTTGAACGCCTTCACGCTGCCGCGCACCGCATCGGTAAAGTGGCGCTCGTTAAAGTCGTCCTTGCCGCCGAGGCCGGTGAGCAAAACGCGCGGAGCCGTCACACCATTGAGACCGAACAACGGCAACCATGCGCCGCGCTTGCCGGTCATGTCGCCGCTTTTTACTGCGGCCTTGAGGGCGCCGCCGCTTGCGGTGTCGAGCGCTTTCGCGACCGGCGTCAGCTCGCCATCGGCATGCACACCAACGACGATGGCATCGGTCTTGATGGCCTCGGGCCGACCGACTGCTGTGATAAATTCCATCGGCACTTCTCCTTCGCCTTTTTCGTTCTTTCGTTCGCTATTTCTAAGCTACCGGCTCGCGATTATTTGCAGCGCAGCGTCGCTCGCAGCGAGCGGGGCAGTATAAGCGTTCGATGATTTTCCGGCGCTCGATCGTTTCCGAGTTGACGAGCACCGCAAGCGCGGTGTTCACCGTACTTTTTTCGATTATTTTTTCGGTTGGCCTGGTGCGGATCCTCGGCCAGGCGGCCGGCGGCCGGGTCGACAATCAGGCGGTGTTCGAGCTGGTTGCGCTGACGGCTTTGACATGGCTGCCGATCATTCTGATGTTGACGTTGTTCGTGTCGGTGCTGATGACGTTGACACGTGCCTATCGCGACTCCGAAATGGTCGTGTGGTTTACGACGGGTCGCAGCCTGATGGCCTGGATCGGTCCGGTGATGCGCTTCGCGTGGCCGATCATCGTATCGATCGCGTTGCTCGCGCTGTTCGTCACGCCATGGTCGACTCTGCAGATCGAGGAAAGTCGCGAGCGGTTCGCGCAGCGCGACGACGTAAGCCGCGTCGCGCCCGGCCGCTTTATCGAATCCGCCGGCGCCGATCGCGTGTTCTTCGTCGAGTCGGTCGATATCCTCGATGGCCAGGTGCGCAACGTATTCGTCAACATGCGAAGCGGGGGCCGCGAAGGTTTGATCGTGGCGGCGCAAGGAGTGATCGAAGTCGCTAAAAATGGAGATCGGTTCCTGGTGCTCGAGCAGGGGCGCCGCTACGAGAGCACGCCCGGCAAGCTCGAATATCGAACGATGGAGTTCGATCGCTATGCGATCCGCCTTGAAAGCCGCGCCGATCAGCCGATCGGTGAGCGGCGCGCAAAGACGCTGACATTGATGCAGCTCGTGTCCGATCGCACGCAGTTGAATCTCGGCGAGATCATGTGGCGCATCGGCCTGCCGATCGCGGCGCTGCTGGTGACCTTGCTGGCAATCCCGCTGGCCTATGTCAATCCGCGCGTGGGACGATCGTTCAACCTGATTGTTGCAGTGCTGCTGTTCGCCATTTATCTGAATGTACTGAACACGGTGCAGGCATTCGTGCAGCAGGGCAGGCTGCAGTTCAGTATCGGCGTGTGGCTGGTGCATGCCCTGGTGCTGATACTGATACTCGTGTTGTTTACGCGGCGCGTTTACATGCAGCATTGGCTGCCGCGCGGATGGTCCGCTTCGAAGTTGCAGCGCGCGCGCCCGGCATGAAAACCATCCGCCGCTATCTGTGGCTCGAGATTGCAAGCGCCAGCCTGTTCGTGCTGTTTGCGTTACTGGCGCTGTTTCTGTTCTTCGACATGGTCGCGCAGCTTGACGAAATCGGGCAGCGCGGCTTTCGGTTCCGGCACGCGCTTTCGTATGTAGCGCTGACGTTGCCGTCGCGCACGTATGAACTGATGCCGATCGCGGCGCTGATTGGAACGATCTACACGCTATCGAAGCTCGCCGCGAATTCGGAGTTCACGATCATGCGGGTTTCGGGCATGAGCACGCGCCGCCTGATGAACAGTCTGCTCGGCATCGGGCTGATCATTGTCGCGTTGACCTATGTGCTCGGCGAATTCGTTTCGCCGCCGGCCGAACAACTCGCGCAGCGGTTGCGACTGCAAGCGACCGGCTCGCAGATCAGCGTGCGCGATTTTCGCTCAGGGGTCTGGGTGCGCGATGTCGTGAAGGAGCCGGGCGGCGGCGTTGCGGCGTTTCGCTTTATCAATGTGCGGGAGGTCAGCCCCGATGGTGGCACGCGCGATTGGAGGGTGTTCGAGTTCGATCGAGACTACAAGCTGCGCTCGATCATGACGGCCGAGGCCGGGCAGTACGACCCCGGTAAAGGTTGGTCGCTTACGAACGTCGTGCAGACCAACCTGCCGGGGCCGACGGCCGAGGCGACGGTGCCGCAAATGGCGGCGGCGCGCACCGAGGTCGTGCGAACCGCAGAACTTGCCTGGCCGTCGGAACTGACGCCGGATATTTTCGGTGTGATGATCGTGCAGCCCGAGCGCATGGCCGGATGGGATCTCGCGCAATACATCAAACACCTATCTGACAACCGCCAACAAACCGAACGCTATGAGATCGCGTTCTGGAGCAAGCTGCTCTACCCATGGGCTGTGCTGGTGATGATGATTCTGGCGCTGCCGTTCGCGTTCCTGCACGTGCGCTCAGGTGGCGTCAGCCTGAAGATATTTACCGGCGTGATGATCGGCGTCGCCTTTTACGGCCTTAACAAACTGTTTGCGCACCTTGGATTGCTGAATACCTGGCCGCCGATCGTCGTGGCGGCGCTACCGAGCTTGGTTGTGCTGGCTCTTGCGATGAGTGCTTTGTATTGGATTGAGCGTCGGTAAAGGCGATCGTTGCGCAGCACGGCAGCAGCAGCGGCTGGCACAGCTGCGCCGCCTAGTCGTCGGGCACTTCGTGCCTTCTCTGCGGTACTC
>CAZKNV010000320.1:0-3020 GCA_964554145.1 uncultured Burkholderiaceae bacterium | reverse complement strand
CCGGGCCAGGCGATCGATGTGATCCTCGTCGATCCGCCCTCCAGCGACGCTTCGGCCGCCCGCCACACGTTTTCTCTCGTTAGCGCGCCGTTTCAAGGCGAGTTGATCGTCGCCACGCGCATGCGTGACAGCGCATTCAAACGTGCACTCAAATCCTTGCCGATCGGGTCTGCTGCGAAGGTCGAAGGGCCGTTTGGATCGCTTACGTTGCATAACAATCGAGCGCGCCCGGCGGTCTTTATCGCAGGCGGCATCGGTATTACGCCGTTCATGAGCATCTTGCGGCAAGCGGCGCAGGATCAGTTGCCGCAAGACCTGGTATTGCTCTACTCGAATCGCCGGCCAGAGGACTCTGCATTTCTGGCCGAGTTGCAAGAGCTCGCGCACCAGAACAAAAAGTTTCGTCTGGTCGCGACGATGACTCAGATGGCCAAATCCAATCGGCCATGGGACGGGGAAACCCGCCTGATCGACGAAGACCTGGTGAAAAACATCAGCCGCGATCTTTCGGCGCCGATCTACTACATGGCCGGGCCACCGGCGATGATCGAGGCGGTGCGCCAGACGCTGAATCGCGCAGGCATTGATGACGACGACATTCGCAGTGAGGAGTTTCTTGGCTACTAGCGTGGAGCGTGCCAAAGGCAACCGACGTAGTCACTCTCAGCATTCCGCGTGGCTCGGAATGAAGCTGGTTCACCAGTTGCCTCGCTTATTCGGCCTCCTCGATGATGCGGTAGCAGTGCACATGGAAGGCGGCGCCCGCCTCAGTCAGGCTGAGCCCGCGTGTGCTTCGGTTGAGCAGCCGTGCGCCGAGCGAACGCTCAAGCTTGGCGATCGCCTTGCTCACGCGCGACTTGGATGCATTCATGCGCCTGGCAGCCTCCGAGAAACTCTTCGCCTCTACAACACGCGCGAAGGTGACCACAATCGCGTTGTCGGCTCTGCTGATGACGCGGCATTGTCAGTCAGCATCTTTTCGAGATGGAAACGGATACACGCATTGCGCTAGCAAGGATGCTGTGCCCGGCTGCGTAGCGCACGCGCTGCCGCACGCGAAACGGGTGGCCGAATTGTTCGACGACACTGCGTAACGGCTCGGTGCGACCTTTCCGATACCATTGCTCCCTCGTACGAAGGACCTGCAATTGAACTACCCGCATCCGATTCTTGCGCGCGAAGGCTGGCCATATATCGGCGCATCGGTCGTATTCGCAATTCTTGTCTGGGTTTTCTTCGGCTTCGCCTGGTCAGTACCGGTCTGGTTGATCGCGATCTTCATCATCCAGTTCTTTCGCGATCCGCCGCGTGCGGTGCCTGCGCAGCCGAATGCGGTGCTGTCGGCTGCTGACGGCCGGGTGGTTTGCGTTAGGAAAACAGTCGATCCTTACACGCAGGCCGATTCGTTGTTGGTAAGTGTATTCATGAACGTGTTCAACGCTCACAGCAATCGGTCGCCGGTCGACGGCACGATCGAGCGCATCGAATACCAGGCCGGAACGTTCGTCAACGCGGATCTCGATAAGGCGTCGAGCGAGAACGAACGCAATGCACTGATCGTCAAGCTTCCCGGCGGCGAGCGCATTTCGGTCGTGCAGGTGGCCGGCTTGATAGCGCGACGAATCCTGTGCCATGTGAAAGCCGGCGAAGCGCTAGCGCGCGGGCAGCGCTACGGTTTTATCCGGTTCGGCTCCAGAGTCGATGTGTACCTGCCGCTGTCGGCGCGGCCGAAGGTCGCGGTCGGGGACAAGGTGTACGCGACCAGCACGATCATCGCGGAACTCTAACAGCCCGATGAAAAACGTAGCGAGCAGCCCCGAGATTGCGTCGAGGAGCGCAGGCGTACAGAGGTACGTTGAGCACCGCAGGCGCAAGATCGGGTCGCGCAGTAGTTTTGCATCGGGCTGTTAATGCGCTTTCGCCGCCGCAAACCACGTCCGTTCGGCTTGCCGGCTTCGCCGATCCTTGACGAAGCGCCGCGTGTGATGCGGCGCCGGCGCGGCATCTACTTGTTGCCGAACCTGTTCACCCTCGCTGCGTTATTTGCTGGATTTTTCGCGATCGTGCAGGCGATGAATCAGGCGTTCGAGCTGGCGGCGATTGCGATCTTCGCGGCCATGGTGCTCGACGGCATGGATGGGCGCGTTGCGCGCCTGACCAACACTCAAAGCGCGTTCGGCGAACAGTTCGATTCGTTGTCGGACATGACATCGTTCGGCGTGGCCCCGGCCCTGGTGATGTACGAATGGGCGCTGCAGGATCTCGGCCGCTGGGGGTGGGCTGGCGCATTCGTTTACTGCGCCGGTGCCGCGTTGCGGCTGGCGCGATTCAATGCGAATCTCGGCGTTGTCGACAAGAGGTTCTTTCAGGGGCTTCCGAGCCCTGCTGCCGCTGCGCTGATCGCCGGCTTTGTCTGGCTTGCAATCGACAACAAGTTTCCGATTCGCGATGCATGGCTGCCATGGGTGGCGTTTTTTCTGACCGTGTACGCCGGGTTCACGATGGTCTCGAGCGCTCCGTTTTACAGTGGCAAGAGCTTTCAAATCGGGCGCAGCGTTCCGTTCTGGGTCCTGGTGGCTGCGATTGCATTGATCTTCGTGGTGTCCTCCGATCCGCCGATTGCGCTGTTCACGCTGTTCTGCTGTTACGCATTTTCGGGCTATGTCTACCTGGCATGGCGCTGGTACCGACATGAACCGAACCCGACCAAGCCGGTTCCCGTCGCAAAGGTGCCGCCGCCTGCATCGGCGGAACCCGAATAATGTGGTTGTTAGCGCGAAACTTTGGGCTTATAGTCGCCGCACATGACTCGCATCAACATTCGAATTTCGGCAGCTCGCCACTTGCTGCACTTGCTGCTTCTGCCGCTGCTGCGCCCCGCGCGCAGCTAACTCATCCCCACAATTTGTGAAGTACCGCGCCTGAGCCGCGAGCCGGGCGAGGAGAAAACACGCTTGTTTGCGCGGAGCCACCATGACCGAACGACTGATCATTTTCGACACCACCTTGCGCGATGGCGA
>CAZKNV010000319.1:0-3034 GCA_964554145.1 uncultured Burkholderiaceae bacterium | reverse complement strand
TATCACATCTTCGCGCTGACTTGCTGCGCCTTGCTGTCGATGCGCACCGGCGGCAAGAATGCGCTGATTCCGAATCCGCGCGACATTCCGGCGTTCGTCAAGGAATTGTCGAAGCACAAGTTCGGCGTGTTTCCGGCAGTGAACACGCTGTTCAATGCGCTTGCCAACAACGAGGAGTTCAAAAAGCTCGACTTCAAGTCCCTGATTCTGTCGCTCGGCGGCGGCATGGCGACGCAGCAGGCGGTGGCAGAGAAATGGCTGAAGATCACCGGCTGCCCGATCTGCGAAGCCTACGGACTGTCGGAAACATCACCTGGCGCGACGTGCAATCGGACCGACACGACGAAGTACACCGGCACGATCGGGTTGCCCTTGCCGTCGACCGATATTGCGATTCTCGACGACGACGGCAACAAGTTGCCGGTCGGTGAGGTCGGCGAAATCGCGATTCGCGGGCCGCAGGTGATGGCCGGTTACTGGCAGCGTCCGGACGAAACGGCGAACGTGATGACTGCTGATGGATTTTTCCGCAGCGGCGATATCGGCGTGATGGACGCCGAGGGCTATACCAAGATCGTCGACCGCAAGAAGGACATGATCCTGGTGTCGGGCTTCAACGTGTACCCGAACGAAATCGAAGGGGTGGTCGCGATGCATCCGGGCGTGCTCGAATGCGCGGCCATTGGAGTGCCCGATGAGCACGCAGGCGAAGCGGTGAAGCTGTTCGTCGTAAAAAAAGACGCGGCGCTGACCGAGAAGGACCTGTCGGAGTTTTGCAAGGAACATTTGACGGGCTATAAGAAGCCGAAGTACATCGAGTTCAGGTCGGATTTGCCGAAGACGAATGTCGGCAAGATTCTGCGGCGCGAATTACGGGACGAAAAGAAAGCTGCACAGGCAAGTTAAATGGTGAAGCGTTTTGAAAATGAAGACCGCGGCGCGCCGGCCGGCACGCGGACCGGTCCGCGCGCACGCGCGGCGCAGGAGCGGAAGTTTGGCGATGCGAAGTCTCGCGGCCCGAGCCGAGGTGACCCGTACCAGCGCGCGGAGCGCCCCGCGCGCGCCGGCCCAGGGCGTGATGCACCGTACGGAGAGCGTTTACGCGTACCTGCACGCAGCGCCGGCATCACGCTCGACGCGGATGTGGCGCGCGTGTTTCGCGATTCCGAAGCCGTGAACGAAGCGCTGCGGCTGGTGATCCGTTTGGCGCGGTTTGCAGGAGGGGGCGGACGCCCTGCATTTAACCGCTCGGGTGCGCCATCGGGGCCGCGCTCGGGTGCGCCTTCAAGGCCGCGCTCGGGAGCACCGACTGAGCGCTACGCCCGCGATGATCGGCCACGCGAACGGCGCGCCTCAGCACCCCCGGCGCGGCGCGAGCCCAAGTTCGAAGACTCGGAATAAACCCTTAGCGTTAAGAGCATCGCGGAATAGCGACAGCTTTTGACGCAGGCATCGCGCGTTCGGGCGACTTTGCCCGTTCGCATGGACGAGCGTGCAGCCAATGCTCCAGAATTCCGCAAGAATTGCATGACTGACTACGCAATTCAGCGGTGCCATCGAGCTTACCGTTCGTATGGGACGATCCGCGGGGGTCGATCGGGAGCAGTCGTGCAGGCAAATCGCAGAACAATCGGCGCGTCGCTGTTGCTCGTTGCTGCCAGCATGATAGCCGGCGCTGCAATGGCGCAGAGCGTAGGCGGTGGTCTGCGAATCGGCACGCCCGGGATCGGACTCGAACTTGAAAGCCACGTGACCGAGCGGTTCGGCATTCGTGGCCTGGTCAACGGCGGCTCGGTGTCGTACGACTACGACGAGTCCGGTATCCGCTATGACGGCAGATTGCGTTTCGGCACCGGCTTTCTGCTGGCCGACTGGCATCCGTACGCCACGGGTTTCAGGCTTTCCGGCGGGCTTGCGTACAACAATCAGCGCTTTGCAGGAACCGCGCGCCCGGGCGGCGGAACGATCAACATCAACGGCACCCATTATTCGGCGGCGCAAGTCGGTCAGCTCGACGGGCGCGTGAACTTTTCGAGAGCCAGTCCGTATCTCGGGGTTGGATGGGGACTGGCGCCGCGCGCCGGCTCGCGGCTGTATTTCAGCGCCGACCTTGGCGTGATGTATCAGCGGCCGAGTGCCAGTTTGACCGGTACCTGCGGTTCGGCACTGCCGGCCAGCGTGTGCGCGCAATTGCAAGGCGACATTCGAGCCGAAGAGGTGGAATTCCGTGATGCTGCCGACGATCTACGCTTTTATCCGGTGATATCCGTCGGCTTCGGCTTGCGCTTCTAGCCGCCGAGAGTCGCAGGCGCGAGCACCGTGCGCGTGCGCTCGATCAGCGCGCGACGCAGGCAGCGATAAATCTCCTGAACGTCAAGCTGCTGGCCTTCCGATGGCCGCAGGCGAACCTGCATGCCGTCGGCGCGGGCGCGCACGCTGACTGACGCGGGAGCTTTGCTGGCGCCGGAAATGCAGTGCTGGCAGGCGTCGAGCGCGGCCAGCACCGATTGCTGTCGGCCGGCCACGCCGGTCAACTCGATCTGTACTTCATTGGCCCGCTCACGTACTCGCATCAACATCGCCGTCTCCAACCGCTAGTTTCAATCCACTTTGTGACAATGCGATTGTTATAGAGAACTGGCAATCGGCCGAACGACCGATTACGCACAATCGCTGCTGACTATTCGACAGTGGTCGACGAACGGCCAGCAATTAGCGCTTTAACGCAGCAAGTTGCCGATCGTGTACCGCTGACAACGCGATCAAAGCAAACACCGCGCCAATGCCGGCGAAGAACATGTCCGACTGCGTGTCCCACGGGTCGCCCTGTGTGCCGAGAAACTCGTCAGCGCCCTGGCCCAGTGCCAGTGCGGCGCCCCATTCGACCAGCTCGTACGTAGCGCTGACGGCGAGCGCGATGCAAACGCAAAGAAAGACAGTCATGCGGCGACCGCGCGCATAGTCTCCGCGTATCAGGATCTCGCGCGCCACGATGGTCGGTACAAACCCTTGCATGAAATGGCCGAGCTTGTCG
>CAZKNV010000318.1:0-3038 GCA_964554145.1 uncultured Burkholderiaceae bacterium | reverse complement strand
CTGGGCGCACGTGGGCGACTCGCGCCTGTACATGATTCGCGGCGGGCGCATTCTCGATCGCACCATCGATCATTCGCGCGTACATCATCTGGTGCAATCCGGCTTGATTCGCGCCGAAGACGCCAAGGACCATCCCGAGCGCAATCGCATCTTCAATTGCATTGGCGCGTACGTCGCGCCGACAGTGGAAATCAGCCGCCCGGTCGCGCTGCGCAATGGCGACACGCTGTTGCTGTGCTCCGATGGCCTGTGGGGCACATTGAACGATCGCCAGGTGGCCGACGCTTTCTCCGGCAAGACGGTCATGCGCGCGGTGCCCGAATTAATGGAGCTCGCGCTGGAGCTGGGCGGTCCCGAATCCGATAACGTCACCGGTGTCGCCATGACGTGGGCCGGCACCGAGTCGATGGAAATGGTGCCGCCGAGCGAAGCGCCGGTTTCCACCTTGCTGATTCCCGAGGGTACGGTGGCATCGACGATCCAGATGCCGAGGGTTGGCGAGCCGGGCGTCGACGAAGAGTTGTCCGAAGAACAGATCGACGACGCGGTCGCGGAAATTCAGAAGGCAATTCAACGCAGCGGCAAACTCGTCGCAAAATAGCGGTTTTTACGCGGTCGCATTGCGCCGCTATCCACGCAAATGTCATCCGTTGAACGCTTAAGCGGTCGTCGTTCCGACGAACTGCGCCCGGTACGCTTGCTTCGCCACTTCACCAAGCACGCCGAAGGCTCAGTGCTGGTCGAGTTCGGCGACACGCGGGTCATTTGCACCGCGAGCGTCGAGGAGCGCGTGCCCGCGTTCCTAAGAGGCAAGGGCGAAGGCTGGCTGACGGCAGAGTACGGCATGCTGCCGCGCTCGACACATACACGCTCGGATCGCGAAGCGGCGCGCGGCAAGCAAAGCGGCCGCACGCAGGAAATCCAGCGGCTGATCGGGCGCAGTCTGCGCGCGGTGTTCGATCTGGCCGCGCTCGGCGAGCGCACTCTGCATATCGACTGCGATGTGATCCAGGCCGATGGCGGCACGCGCACTGCGGCGATCACCGGCGGCTTTGTCGCGGCGTACGACGCCGCACGCTGGCTGCGGGCACGCGGCATGATCGAGAACATCCCGGTATCGGACTTCGTCGCTGCGGTGTCGGTGGGTCTACATCAGAACGGGCCGGTCCTCGACCTCGATTACGTTGAAGACTCGAGCTGCGACACCGACATGAACGTCGTGATGACCGGCCAGGGTGGATTCGTCGAAGTGCAGGGCACAGCGGAGCGCGCACCGTTTTCTGCGCAGCAAATGGAAGCTATGTTGCAGCTGGCGACGCAAGGCATTCGGTCGCTGGTCGCCGCACAGAAGCATGCGCTAGAGCTGCAGTTGCCTTAGCGGCACGTCCGTTACCTTGCAACATATATCCAGTCGGATATAGTAATTGCATGAATCCTATTGTTTTCCTCGGCGATTCGCTTAAGCGCCTGCGCGTTTTTCCCGAAGACGCCAGACAAGATGCAGGGTACCAACTTGACAAAGTTCAGCGTGGTCAGCAGCCCGACGATTTCAAGCCGATGCGTTCAATAGGTCAGGGTGTCGAGGAAATCCGCGTGCGCGATGACTCCGGTGCGTATCGAGTGATTTATACCGCTCGAATGCCTGATGCCGTGTTTGTGCTGCACGCCTTTCATAAGAAGACGCAGCAAACTTCGAAAGTAGACATTCAGATGGCCAAGCAACGCTTTGGCCAATTGATGAGGGATCGAAAATGAGCAAGATCGAGAAGTATGCAAGTGTTTGGGACGCGATCGCGGACACTCCAGAACAGGCTGCGAATCTGCGTGCAAGGGCCGAAATCATGCAAAAAATTGCAGCCATTGTTGAAAAAAAGGGCTGGACCCAGGCGCAGGCGGCGATTCATTGCGGCGTGACGCAACCACGCATGAATGATCTTTTGAGAGGACGTGTGTCGCGATTCTCCCTTGACGCCCTGGTGAATATCGCCACAGCCATCGGTCAGCGAGTACATGTCGACCTAAAGGCGGCTTGAGTCCAGCGCTCGCTGGTCGCTTTCTGTGATCAAACGCATCGTTTTGGCTTCAAACAGCCCTGGGAAAGCGCGCGAATTTGCTGCAATGCTCGACAGCTGTGGCGTCGAAGTTGTGTTGCAGGGCATGCTCGGCGTTGGTGCGGCGGAAGAACCGCATGCAACCTTCGTTGAAAACGCGCTCGCCAAGGCGCGGCACGCAGCGAGCCGGACCGGGCTGCCGGCGCTGGCCGATGACTCCGGATTGTGTGTTGATACGTTGGGCGGCGCACCGGGCGTTTTGTCCGCGCGCTTTGCAGGTGAGCCGACGGACGATGAGCGCAACAACGCGGAGTTGCTACGGCGTCTCGCCGGCGTTGCGCGGCGACGAGCGCATTACACATGCGTCCTGGCCGCCGTTCGCGCGCCCGAGGACCCGGAGCCGCTGATTGTCGATGCGCGCTGGTATGGTGAAATTCTCGAGGCTCCTCGCGGCCGCGGCGGCTTCGGCTATGACCCGTTGTTCTATGTTCCCGAACTCGGGATGACCGCGGCGGAGCTCGATCCCGCGCACAAGAACCGGATCAGCCATCGTGGCCTTGCGATGACTGAGCTCGCGGCGAAGCTTGCCGAGTGGCGCTGATGCATTCCATCATCGAGATCAAGCCCGATCTCCCCGGCGCGACCGTGTCGGATGTAGAGACTTATCTTCGACCGGGCACCATCACATTGCCGGCGCTGCCGCCGCTTGCGCTCTATGTTCACTATCCGTGGTGCGTTCGCAAGTGCCCGTACTGCGACTTCAACTCGCACGAGGCAGGTGTCCTGGGTATTCCGGAAGACGCGTATCTGAGCGCGCTGCGCGCAGATCTCGAAGCGTCGTTGCCGCTGATCTGGGGCCGCCGGATCGTCAGCATCTTTATCGGCGGCGGAACACCGAGCCTGATGAGCGCGCACGCGGTGGACCGTTTGCTATCGGACATCCGCGCGCTGCTGCCGCTCGAGCCCAATTGCGAGGTCACGCTCGAA
>CAZKNV010000317.1:0-3048 GCA_964554145.1 uncultured Burkholderiaceae bacterium | reverse complement strand
TCAAGGAGGAACTATGCCACGCAAGACGAAGACGGCCGCTGTGACCGCGACGGCGTTGCCGTCGATTCCCAAGGAGTTGATTGATCAGTTCGTGACCGGGCCGATGAGTGCCGAGGCGGTCAACGCCGCCTCGGTAGCGTTCAAGAAGGCGCTGATCGAGCGCGCACTGGGGGCCGAGCTCAGTCATCATCTGGGCTACGCGCCGGGCACGTGCAAGCCCGAGGACGCGAACAACCATCGCAACGGCAAGAGCGGCAAGACGGTGCTGACCGACGACGGACCGCTGCGCATCGAGGTGCCGCGCGATCGCGAGGGCAGCTTCGAGCCGGTGCTGATTCCCAAGCACGAGCGCCGCTTCACCGGCTTCGATCAGAAGATCATCGCCATGTACGCGCGCGGCATGACGATGCGCGAGGTGCAGGGCTTTCTGTTGGAAAGCTATGGGGTCGAGGTCTCGCCCGAGTTCATCAGCAGCGTCACCGATGCCGTGCTGGCCGAGGTGACGGGCTGGCAAGCGCGCCCACTCGAGCCGATGTATCCGGTGGTGTTCTTCGATGCGCTGCGGGTCAAGATTCGCGAGGACGCGGTGGTGCGCAACAAGGCGATCTATCTGGCGTTGGGCGTGTTGCCCGATGGCACGCGCGACATCCTGGGCCTGTGGATCGAAGGCACCGAAGGCGCCAAGTTCTGGATGAAGGTGTTCAACGACTTGAAAACGCGCGGTGTGGCCGACATCCTGATCGCGGTCACCGATGGTTTGAAGGGCATGGCCGAAGCGCTGGCCGTCGTATATCCGGCGACGACTTTGCAGACCTGCATCGTGCACCTGATCCGCAACAGCCTGGACTACGCGAGCTGGAAGGATCGCCGTGATCTGGCGGCGGCGATCCGGCCGATCTACACCGCCGCCAGTGCCGAGACCGCCGAGGCCGAGCTGCACGCCTTCGAACGCGGTCGGTGGGGCCAGAAGTTCCCGACGGTGGTCGCGTCCTGGCGTCGGGCGTGGGCGCATGTGATTCCGTTCTTCGCGTTCCCGCCGGCAGTGCGCAAGGTGATCTACACCACCAATGCGATCGAAAGCATCAATGCGCGGCTGCGCAAGATCATCAAGACGCGCGGCCACTTCCCGAGCGACGAGGCGGCCTCCAAGCTGATCTGGCTGGCGCTCAAAAACATCACGGCCGATTGGGGTCGAGCGGCCAAGGACTGGAAAGATGCGATGAATCAATTTGCGATCCTCTACGCGGATCGCTTTATCAAAGGCGCTGCGTAATATGCAGCACCAACTTGCCCACCGCGTCGGTCGTTCGTCGCAAGCGACGCCGCCGCCGTGGACAAGTCTCAGAGCTTCGCACACGAAATTCCTGACACTCCCCGGTTCCGCGGCAAGCCGCTCGAATTCTGGGAGCTTCGTCATGTCCTCGAAGCAGCGCTCTAACCAGTTGCTCAAGCGGACGTTAGGCCGCACTAGCCACAACTCTCGGAGCGAGTCTTGATAACACCGGTTGGCAAGCAATCAATCGGATCGGCGCTCAAGTCTCCGTTGAGTCTCGTCCTTCTCGCGTACGGCGCCGTAGCACTGTTCAATCAATGGCGAGACTGGTTCTCACTCCCATTGGCTCCGCACTTACTCTGGCTCGTGGCTCTTTATAGGCAAAGCATTGAGGTGGTGCTGACGATACCCACAAAGCTAGCCGGCATCACGATCCCATGGTTCTGGCAAGACATCGCCGTAATCTACCTCGCTGTAGGTCGAGTTGCATCCCGAACCTATGCACTGCTGTACTCGGACTCTCAGCACTTTGGAGTTAAGTACAAACCGCTCAATCGCGGACTTTTGCGATGGCTCGCAACATTGACAATCAAGTCGAACCGGCGTCTCCCCTCGAAACTAGGCTGGCTGGCCACGTTTCCTGCCGGGATGGCCGCAACGCTAGTCTGGCCGTGGGTCCTCCCAATAATCATCAGGAATCCCACCGTAACAAAGGAAGACTACTGGTACGAACCGATCGCCGGTGGAACACCTCATCCAACGAACTATCGGCAGAGAGAGCTCCCTCCTATCGGCGGGGAGCATGATCCTAAATTTTCCGTTGCGCACAGCGGTGATTTCCCCCGACACAATGCTAACTTTGTTCTTGTGACCTACGCACTAGTTCAAGTTGTGCTCGCCGCAGTGATGATTCTTGTGAACAGCCTTGCCACATGACGCTCAATGCGAGGCCCAAGAGGCGCACAGCCAATTCGGGGGAGTTCTCTGACCGGCCGGGGAGATAGGTAACAGAAACGTCGGGGGACATGGGTTACATATTTTTCTGTTTTCTCGGATCTCCAGAGTGCAGTTGATTCATTGCTTTTTCGGCGGCGACGCAGCGCAGCGTAGTCGCCGCTTGCTGCTAACTGCGGTGACGCTTGAGTCGACCATACGCATCTTCGATCCGCATGTGTCGTTCGAGCAAGCGGCCGAGCTTCAGAGCGCCGAAGTACACGTTCCAAACGCCGTCGTCGATTTCCTCCAGTCCGACGTACTCGCCGGCGCACACGATGGAGACGTTGATCCAGTCTCGGTTCCAGCGGATGCCGCCGTTGTAACTCACGTAGCGCACCTCGAAGCGGTCGGGGTAGACCAGCGGCGGGAGGCGATCCGGCATCGGTCGGGAAGAAGGCTGGTAGCACGCGGCCGGGGTGCGCATCTCGAGCGCCTCGTGGGGCCGCTCGGTGTTGAACTCCTGGCGGAAGCGGTTGAACTTGCGTTGCTGCGCACGCAGCGTGGCCGCGGCGGGCCGTATGGTCTCGGCTTTGAGCGTTCGGTGCATGCGCTCATGACGGCCGTTTTGTTGCGGTTTGCCCGGCTCGATCAATTCAGGCATCACGCCTAAGCGCACCCACCAGGCCGACAGCGACGACAGCCGCGCCAGCGTGTTGGTGGCAAACGGCACACCGTTGTCGGTGCGAATGCGCAGCGGCAACCCGTACTGCTTGAACAGCCGCGTGAACACCGGCTTGGCCTCAGCCACGCGCGTCGAGCTCAAGCCCTGGCACTGCAGT
>CAZKNV010000316.1:0-3063 GCA_964554145.1 uncultured Burkholderiaceae bacterium | reverse complement strand
TGGTTCGCAATCGACGGCGAAATTCTCCGACAAGGCGTTCGCGCTCATCGATCGGCACCAGATCGATCTTGTTTAACACCAACCAGCGCGGTTTGCGATAAAGCTCGTCATCGTACTTGCGCAGTTCGGCGGCAATCGCACGCACATCGCGCACCGGATCGCCATCGTCGGGTGGCATGCAATCCACCAGGTGCAGCAGCAGATCGGTTCTGCTGAGATGACGCAAGAACTGATGACCGAGCCCAGCCCCTTCGGCCGCTCCCTCTATCAGGCCCGGTACATCGGCAATCACAAAGCTTTGCTCCGGTCCGACGCGAACGACACCGAGATTCGGATGCAAGGTCGTGAACGGATAGTCAGCAACCTTGGGCCGCGCATTCGATACGGCCCGGATGAACGTCGATTTGCCGGCGTTCGGCAGGCCGACCAGCCCGACATCGGCCAGTATTCGCAACTCCAGATTTAACGCGCGTCGTTCGCCCAGTTCACCCTTGGTAGATTGGCGTGGAGTGCGATTCGTACTCGACTTGAAGTGAAGATTGCCCAGGCCACCGCGACCGCCGCTGGCCAACAATTCGCGTTGACCATGCATCGCCAGGTCGGCCAGTTGTTCTCCGGTATCGGAGTCAGTGATGACGGTGCCGACCGGCACTTTAAGAACGATGTCTGCTCCGCCGGCGCCGTAGCAATCGGCGCCACGACCGTTTTCTCCGTTTTCGGCTTGATGGCGCCGTGTGTAGCGGAAATCGATCAGCGTGTTGATGTTGCGGTCCGCTATCACCCAGATGCTGCCACCCCGGCCGCCATCGCCACCATCCGGGCCGCCCTTCGGAATGAACTTTTCACGCCGGAACGATGCACTGCCATCGCCGCCGTTGCCGGCTGCGACTTCGATTTTCGCTTCGTCGATGAATTTCATGCAGCGCTCAATGATTTACGACTACAAATAAAAAGCCCCGCCGCGAACGGCAGGGCCTCATATAAATCCGAATCGCCCCCCGCGCTAACCGGTGGCCGTCTCCGGCTGCACGCTAACGACGCGGCGACTCTTCGCGCCGCGAACATTGAACTGCACTTTGCCGTTTACCAGTGAGAACAGCGTGTGGTCGCGCCCCATACCCACATTCTCGCCTGCATGAAACTGCGTGCCGCGCTGGCGAACGATGATGGCGCCAGCGGAGATTGCCTGACTGCCGAAGACCTTGACGCCGAGCCGCTTGGCCTGCGAATCGCGACCGTTACGCGAAGAGCCGCCTGCTTTCTTATGTGCCATATGTCAACCTTCGCTCTGTGCCAACCCAATCCGTTGCCGGACCGCAACCGCGGGCCAGCGTGCCTATCCGATGCTATCGATCCGTAACTCGGTGTAATTCTGCCGGTGCCCGCCGTGCTTCTGAAAATGCTTGCGCCGACGCATCTTGAAGATCGTTATCTTGTCGTGCCGACCATGCGCGAGCACGGTCGCTATCACAGCCGCACCCGAAACGAACGGGGCACCGAAGCGGACGTTGTCGCCGTCGGCGACTGTCAATACGTCGGTCAGTTTCAGCTGCTGGCCCACATCGCCCTGCACGGACTCGACCTTGATCTTGTCGCCGGCAGCAACACGGTACTGTTTGCCACCGGATTTGATAACTGCGTACATCCGAACTCCCAATGCGTCCAGCTGGCGACAGCGCCGCCTCTTAATACTCGAGCCGCCGAAGCTGAAAAGCCGGGGATTATCTCACCGTTCACGAAAACGCGTCAAACCTCGATTCAGTGCATTCGACGCACACCTATAATCGCTGCATGACAGATGTGGCGGCCCCAATCTCTCCCGCGGACGACGTCACTATTGCCTCTAACGACTTGCAGCAAGCTCTGGCTCCGATCGCGGCAGATATGCAGGCGGTCGACCGCACGATTTACGCACGGCTCGATTCGGACGTCGCGCTGATCAAGACCATCGCCGATTACATCGTGGCCGCCGGCGGCAAGCGTTTGCGGCCCGCCGTTTTGATGTTAATGGCGCGCGCCCTCGGCTATCGCGGTGAAAGACACGTCGACCTGGCGGCGGTCATCGAATTCATTCACACCGCTACGCTTTTGCACGACGATGTGGTCGACGAATCGGACTTGCGCCGCGGCCGCTCGACTGCCAACTCGCTGTTCGGCAACGCAGCCAGCGTCCTGGTCGGAGACTTTCTGTACTCGCGCTCATTCCAGATGATGGTCGAGGTCGGAAGCGCAAGAGTGATGCAGATCATGGCCGATGCAACCAACCGTATCGCCGCCGGCGAAGTACTGCAATTGCTGAACGTTCACGATCCGTCGGTCAACGAGGATCGATACTTCGACGTCGTCGAGCGCAAGACCGCCACCCTGTTCGAAGCCGGTGCGCGCATTGCCGCCGTCATCGCCGGCGCGGATGCGGCCATCGAAGAGCAGTGTGCGCACTATGGCGCCGCTCTGGGCAGGGCGTTTCAGATCATCGACGACGTGCTCGACTACTCGGGCGACACGGAAGAAATCGGCAAGCGGCTGGGCGATGATCTACGCGAAGGCAAGATGACCTTGCCGTTGATTCATGCGCTGCGCTGCGCGGCGCCCGCTCAACGCGATCTTGTAACGACGGCGGTGCGCAACGGACGCGGTGATTTCGCTACAGTCGCGCGCATCGTGACTGAAAACGGTTCGCTCGACTATTCGCGCGCGCTGGCGGAGCAAGAAGCGATCAGCGCGCGAACAGCGCTGCGCGGATTGCCGCAGACGCTCTATAAAAATTCCTTGCTAAACTTGATAGAGTTCGCAGTCGGCCGCAATCGTTAAGCTCACCGCTCGCCGGCCATCGACCGATCAATCCCTCGGGGTGTAGCTCAGCCTGGTAGAGTACTGCGTTCGGGACGCAGGAGTCGGAGGTTCAAATCCTCTCACCCCGACCAATCCCCGAAAAATTCGTCAATACCCACTGTTCGGGCGCGCTCGCGGCGCGCCGTGGCCGCTGCGCCGATCGTCTTGCCCCCTTTGCGGTAGTTTAGGTTTACAAATCCGGGGCTTATCGGCGGTATCTTTCGCCTTCTC
>CAZKNV010000315.1:0-3069 GCA_964554145.1 uncultured Burkholderiaceae bacterium | reverse complement strand
ATCAAATCGACGACCAAGGCGCAGCAGGGCCTGTATGAATACGACGCTGTTTCGCGGCTGCGCGACTCGCAGCTCGGCGATGCGCGAGTGCAGGACATCAGCAACTACATCGTCAAGGGCGTGTTGTGGCAGGCGTTCGAATCCGAACAGACGAGCGTGCTGTTGATCGACGAGATCGACAAGGCGGATATCGAGTTTCCGAACGACTTGCTGCGCGAGCTCGACCGCATGGAGTTCTTCGTTTACGAGACACGGCAGACGGTGCAGGCGCGCCATCGGCCGCTGGTCGTGATCACGTCGAACAACGAGAAAGAGTTGCCCGATGCGTTCCTGCGCCGCTGCTTCTTTCACTACATCAAGTTTCCCGACAAGGAGACGATGCAGTCGATCGTCGACGTGCACTTTCCGAAGCTGCGCAAGGAGCTTCTGCAAAATGCGCTCGCGGTTTTCTTCGGCACTCGCGACTTGCCCGGGCTGAAGAAAAAGCCGTCGACGTCCGAATTGCTCGATTGGCTGAAACTGCTTGTCGCCGAGCAGATTCCGGCCGATGCGCTGCGCTCGAGGGACGAAAAGCTCGTTGTTCCACCGCTTGCCGGTGCGCTATTGAAGAACGAGCAGGACATGCATCTGTTCGAGCGGCTCGTGTTCATGGCGCGCCAGAACCGCTGATGATCGATGTCGCGCCGGTGCTGCTGCAAGGCCACGGCGTCCGGCTCGAGCCGCTCGCGTACGAACACGAGAGCGGACTCGCCGCGGCTGCCACCGATGGCGAGCTATGGAAGCTCTGGTTCACGACGGTGCCCGAACCGCATCAGACGCGCGAGTACATCGACTCGGCATTGGCGGGGGGCGCGGCCGGCCATATGCTGTCCTGGGCGGTGCGCGAGCTTGCGACCGGCGCAATTGCCGGCAGCACGCGGTATCACGACATCGTTGCAGCGGCCGATCGAGTCGAGATCGGTTACACGTGGTACGCGCAGCGCTGTCACAGGAGCTATGTGAATACGGCGTGCAAGCTGCTGCTGCTGACGCACGCATTCGAGAACATCGGCTGTCACGTTGTCGGGCTGCGTACCGACAACTTCAACTTCGCGTCGCAGCGCGCGATCGAAGCGCTCGGCGCGAAAAAGGACGGTGTGATTCGTCATCATCATCCGCGGCGCGACGGAACCGTTCGCGACACGGTGATCTACAGCATCCTTGCGGCCGAGTGGCCGGACGTGAAGCGCCATCTCGAATTGCGGCTTGCCCGTCATGCTGATTGATTTCTTTTTTCACCTGCGCCAGGCGAAGCTGAAGGTTTCGATCAACGAGTTGTTGACCTTGCTCGACGCATTGAAGCGCGGGGTTATCGGCCCGTCGATCGATGACTTTTACTACCTGTCGCGCTCGGCGCTGGTCAAGGACGAGACCCAGTTCGACCGCTTCGATCGCGCGTTCGGCGAGTATTTTCGCGGCGTGCAGACAGCGATCGATTTTGCGAAGGAGATCCCGGACGAGTGGTTCAAGCAGATGCTCGAACGTACGTTCTCGCCGGAAGAGATTGCGAAGCTCGAAAAGCTCGGCTGGGACAAGCTGATGGAAGAGTTTCGCAAGCGGCTCGAAGAACAGGACGACGCACATCACGGCGGAAGCAAGTGGATCGGTTCCGGCGGCACGTCACCGTTCGGCCACGGCGGCGCGCATCCGGAAGGGATTCGCATCGGCGGTGCATCCAAGGGCGGCAAGTCGGCGGTCAAGGTGTGGGAGATGCGCGGCTATCGCGACTACGACGATTCGGTCGAGATCGGTACGCGAAATATCAAGGTCGCGCTGCGCCGGCTGCGCCGGTTCGCACGCGAAGGCGCGGAACTCGAGCTCGACATGCACGACACGATCGAGTCGACCGCGAAGAACGCCGGTTGGCTCGATCTGAAGCTGGTGCCCGAGCGGCACAACACTGTCAAGGTACTGATGCTGCTCGACGTCGGCGGCACGATGGACGAACACATCAAGCGCACCGAAGAACTGTTTTCAGCGGCGAAGGGCGAGTTCAAGCACCTCGAGTTCTACTACTTTCACAATTGCGTTTACGAGTTCCTATGGCGCAACAACCGGCGCCGCTATACCGAACGTCACGCAACATGGGATGTGTTGCGAAAATATCCGCACGACTGGAAGCTGATCTTCGTCGGCGACGCGACGATGAGCCCATATGAAGTGCTGCAGCCCGGTGGCTCGGTCGAATACAACAACGAAGAGGCCGGCGCGGTGTGGCTGCAGCGGCTTTTCTCGACGTTTCCGAAATCGGTTTGGCTTAACCCGGAGCCCGAGCAGTTGTGGCAATACCGCCAGTCGATCTCGGTGATCCGGCAGATCGCAGGCGGCAAGATGTTTCCAATGACGCTCGACGGGTTGACGCGGGCGATGCGGCAGTTGTCTAAGTAGTGAACGGCGGCGCCGCCTTTAACACCTCGTCCATCGTCGTCACTCCGTTCGCGATTTTCTGCGCGCCGGACAGACGCAGCGACTTCAGCCCATCGCGCGCCGCCTGGCTGCGCATCTTGACGATGTCGCCTTGCTGCGCGACCAGCGCTCGCATCGCGTCGGTCATTACCAGCATCTCGATCAACCCGGTGCGCCGCATGTAGCCGGTGTTGCGGCATTCAAGACAGCCGACCGGTTTGTAGACTTTGTCCGGAATACTCGAACGCCAGGGGTTGACCAACTCTTTCCAAAGCGCCGGATCGATCGGCTCGCCCAGCGCCTTGCAGTGCGGGCACAGCGTGCGAATCAGGCGCTGCGCAAGGATGCCGACCAGGGTGGCGTTGACCAGATAGTTCGGCACTCCAAGTTCAAGCAGGCGCGCAACCGACGACGCTGCGTCGTTGGTGTGCAACGTTGAGAAAACCAGGTGCCCCGTCAGCGCTGCCTGCACCGCCATGTCGGCGGTTTCCTTGTCGCGAATCTCACCGACCATGATGATGTCCGGGTCCTGCCGCATCAGCGCGCGCAGGCCGTCGGCGAAGCCGAGATCGATGCCGTGCTGAACCTGCATCTGGTTCAGCGCCGGATCGACCATCTCGATCG
>CAZKNV010000314.1:0-3071 GCA_964554145.1 uncultured Burkholderiaceae bacterium | reverse complement strand
GGCCGCGCGAACAGGTAACCCTGCGCTGAATCGCAACCCAGATGCTGCATCCACGTCTGCTGCGCCTGCGTTTCGATTCCTTCGGCCGTGATGTTGATGCCGAGCGACCGCGCCATGTCGATCACCGCCTTGACGATGGTCAACGTGCGCGCATCGCGCATGCACTCGACGGTGAAGCTGCGATCGATTTTCAGGCGATGTATCGGCAGATCGCGCAGGTGCGCCAGGCTCGAAAAGCCGACGCCGAAATCGTCGAGCGCGATCCTGATGCCGGCATTGCGCATTCGCACCAGGTTCTCACGCGACACTGCGGACGTGTCGAGTAATCCGGTTTCGGTCACTTCGACTTCAATGTCATTGGGCGCGACGTCGTACTCGTTCAGCACGTCGATCAGCCCTTCGACGCAATTTAACTGACGCAATTGCACGCCGGCCATGTTGATCGACAGCGGCGGAATATCCAACCCCTGCATGCGCCAATCGCGCCTGGCGCGACACGCCTCATGCAACACCCACTCGCCGAGCGCCACGATGAGCCCGGACTCTTCGGCGATCGGAATGAATTCGGATGGCGAAATATCGCCCAGCTCGGCATCGCGCCAGCGGATCAACGCTTCCGCGCCGACCAGCTTGCCGTCATTCAGCGAAATCAGCGGCTGATAAACCAGCTTGAAGTCGCGCGCTTCGACCGCCTTGCGCAGACGTTGTTCCAGGCGCAGGCGCAGGTCCGCGCGGCGCGCCACCGTCGGCGTGTAAAACGCATAGGTCTGGCGGCCGCTTTCCTTGGCCTGATACATCGCCGCGTCGGCCGCATTTAATAGCGAGTCGAGATCGACGCCGTCCTGCGGGAAAAAGCTAATGCCGACCGACGGCGTAACAGCCACTTCCATGCCGAGAACACGCGCCGGTTCCGAGATCGAGCGAATCAACTCCTTGGCCACATCGATCGCGTGGTCGCCACGCGGAATATCGACCAGCAACGCAACCAACTCATCGCCGCCGCGTCGGCCGACCAAATCCGGGTCCTTGATTACATCGCGCATCCGGCTCGCGACGATCGACAGCATCTGATCGCCGACTCGGTGGCCATAACCGTTGTTCAGCAGCCGAAAATTGTCGAGGTCGATGAACAACAGTGCGCAGCGTTTGTTGCCGGCATACGCATTGGCCAGAATGCGGCCGGCGCGTTCGTCGAACGTCTGCCGGTTGGCGAGCTGCGTCAATTCGTCCACTGTCGCCAGGCGCTCGATGCGCTCCTGCGACTTCACCTGCTCCGTAATGTTCTTGCCGATCCCGCGATAGCCAGCAAACTCGCCGCTCGCGTCATACACGGGGTCGCCGCTGGTGACGCTGTAAACAAACGAACCGTCCGGCATCCAGCGCCGGAACATCACGTCGCGAAACGACTTGCGCGCGAGCAGTGTGGCGCGATGCTCGTCCCACGACGACGGCTGTATCAGTTCACCCGGCAACTCCCAGCGATGCTTGCCGATGACTTCGTCATCGTCCAGCTTGATCGTATCGCGCTCACCGCGCCGCAGCCGCGTAAACCGCAACTGCTCGTCCATTTCCCAGTACCAGTCGGACGAGAGTTCCGTCAGCGCGCGAAAGCGCGCTTCGTTGTCCGAGATCTTCGCGATCATCGATTCGCGCTCTGTCACATCCCAAACAAGCCCGCGATAGCCGACGAACTCGCCATGCTCGAACACCGGTTGGCCCGAAGCTTCGTAATAAGTCGGCCGCCCGCGAAAATCGCGATCAAACTTCAGCGAAAAATTGCGAAACGATTCGCGCGCGACGAGCCGCCGCTTAATGTCGCCCCACATGGCTGCCATCGACGGATCGAATCCATCGATCTCCCACATCCTGCGGCCACACACCAGTTGCTGAACTTTTTGCTGTTGTTCCGCCGGCCCCTGCATTTGTGTAATGCGAAGTTCCGCGTCCATTTCCCAATACCAGTCGGTCGCCAGCATCGTCAGTGCACGAAAGCGTTCTTCGCTCTTGCGCAAAGCCGCCAGGGTCTCCTCACGCTCGGTCACGTCGCGACCGGCGCCGTAGTAGCCGCGAAATTCACCGCGCTCGTCGAAGGTCGGCTTGCCGGTTACCGCGATCCACATCGGCGAGCCGTCGCCGCGCTGCGTCTTGTAAGTGAACCACGGAAACGGCTCGTGCCGCTCCATATGACCGAGATACTCGGCGTGCAGTTGCGCATCCGCTTCGAATCGCGGCATGTCGGACCGCTTCTTGCCGATCAGATCGAGGCCGGTGCTTCTGACATGTTGCTCCATCGATCCGGAGAACTCGGTAAAGCGGCCCTCTGCGTCCTGGCGCCAGAACCAGTCGTACGTGAGTTCAGTAAGGTCGTCGATCAGCTTGCGGCGCTTCGATAATTCGTGCTCGATCAACTTCTGTTCGGTCACGTCGCGCCGGAAGCTGATGATGCCGCCCTCGGCGGTGCGGCAATCGGTCATCAGCAGCCAGCGGCCATGATGATGACGCACGATCTCGGTCACCTCGGAGCCGCTGCGGCGGCGGCGTGCTTCTTCAAGAAACTGTTCGAGCGGCCGGCCGTCGATCACTTCAGCCGGCGCGAACTTGTAGTACTCGGCCACGACATCGTAGAAGTACGCTCCTGGCACCAGCAGACGAGCAATCTCCGGATAGAGTGCACGAAACGCGGCATTGCAATTGAGCAGCCGGTCTTCACCGTCGTACAGCGCGATGCCGACGTTCATCGACTCGATCGATCGCTCCCATGCACGCGCGTGCAGTTGCATGCTGCTGAGCGCCTGGCGGCTGCCGATCAACCAGAGGGCGAGCGCCATCAAGAGCGTTGCGCCGATGAGCGTGTGAATCAGTGAACCCGGCGACGCCGGGCGCATCACCGCCGCTATCAACGAAACGATGAATGCGGCGGCCAGCGTAACAATCAGTACGCGAAACCAGACCGATTGCGCGGTACTCGCAAGACAATGCGCGAGACGCGCGAAGATGTTTGTCGAGGTTTGTGCGGGTGACCCCGGCATCAGACCCTTTCAGCTAAGTGAGCGCGCCGAAGTATGCCGGTA
>CAZKNV010000313.1:0-3072 GCA_964554145.1 uncultured Burkholderiaceae bacterium | reverse complement strand
CCCGGCCATCGACAGCGCCGTTGCCGGGCAATCCGGTCAGGTTGCTGATGCCGCCGATGTTGATCACCGCGCGCGGGGCCGATCCGCCAAAGGCGGCGACATGAAACATCGAAGCGAGCGGCGCTCCCTGGCCGCCCGCTGCGATGTCGCGATTGCGGAAATCGGCAATGACGTCGATTCCCGTCAGTTCTGCTAACCACGCCGGCGCATTTAGCTGCGCACTAAAGCCCAGGTGCGGCCGGTGCCGCACTGTCTGTCCGTGGGCGCCGATGGCGCGCACGGAAGAGTGTGTGACGCCGGCCGTTTGCAATAGATCATCGACGCTGGCGGCATAAACCTGCGCAAGCTCGCGCGCGGCAACGCCGGTGCGTTCGATCTCATCAGGCCCGGAGACGCAAAGCGCGGCAAGCGCGGCGCGCAAGTCATCGCTAAATGCGCGATACGCATGGGCCAGCGTTACTGGCGGCGAAGTCGAGCAGTCGGCAAGAACAGCGTCGACGCCATCCAGGCTTGTGCCTGACATCAAACCGATGAAGAGCGACGCGTCTGACTTGCTGGGCGCAGTCATCAAGACGCGCTAATAGCTGCTAGCGGGGGCGATCCAGGGCGATGCCTACGCGCTCGAGCAATGCAAGTTGAGCACGCAGGGGCGCCGTCGTCTGCGCAAAGGTTGCCAACTGCGCGACAGCCAGTGGTTCAGCGACCGGCAGCTCGGCGGTCAGCGGGTTGACGTGGACATCGTGCACCTTGAGCTCGAAGTGCAAATGCGGCCCGGTGGCCCAGCCGGTCATGCCCACCGTGCCGACCGCATCACTCTGACTGATCCGAACGCCTTGCCGCAAGCCCGGCGCTATTGCCTGCAGATGGGCATACAAGGTCGCATGCTTGCCGTCGTGCTGAATCTCCACCACATTGCCGTAGCCGCGCTGCCAACCGGCAAACGTGACGACGCCTTCGGCGATCGAGCGCACATTGGTGCCGGCCTGCGCTGCGTAGTCGACTCCGCGATGCGCGGCGTCGTAGCCGAAAATCGGATGAATACGGCTTGAGCTGAACCCCGAGCTGACACGCGTGTATTCCAGCGGCGATCGCAAAAAAGCCTGCTTCAAACTGCGTCCGTCGGCTCCGTAGAAGCTGCCATGCTTGCTGCCGTTGGCGAACCAATACGCCGCGACCCGCTTGCCGCCGTTTTCCATCTCGATCGCGAGCAGGCGACCGGCACGCAGGTATTCGCCGGAAGCGTACAGCGCTTCGTAGATCACGCGGAAGCGATCGCCGCGCCGCAAATCGCGATGAAAATCGATCTCGCTTTCGAGTGCATCGATCATTTGCTGCGCAACAGCGTCCGGGACCTCCGCCTCATCGGTGGCTCCGAACAGCGACACGCGCACTTCGCCGGTTTTCAGTTCGATCCGACGCTCGAGCGCTACATCGGCCTCGACCACGCGAAAGCCGGATGCGGCCTCCGCATTTCGATCGAGCGTCAGGATGCGGGCGGTTGCCAGCGCCCCGTCAAGATCGCCGGCGCCATGCACCCTGAGCCAGTGCAACCGGCCGTCCGATGCAATACTGGCCTGGACGAAGCGGCCGGGCGCCAGCCGCACCAGCGGTCGCGCTGCGGCATCGGTCTGCGCAAAGCGCAAGGCTGCGGCGTCGCCGATGCCGAGACGGCTGAACAGCGCGGCCAGCGTTTCCCCGCGCTGTATGCGCACTTCACGCAGGTGTGTGTCTTCATGGGCGACGAGCTCGGCAACCTGGTCTGCGATCGAAGGCGTCGGGATGCTTTCCACCACCGGCCGCATTTGCGATTCGTCAAGCTCAAAGGCCGCCGGTGCAGCGGCGAGCGCCGCGATGGCAGCCGACAACGGCAGCAGCGAGAAAACGGCCGTCAGCTCGAAGCGCTTACGCTTGGTTCGATCAACCTGTTTCCATCGCCGCGCGACCAACCGGAAACCGAGTCGAGTGTCACTTGCAAGAAGTGCAAGTCGTTTGGATAGAATCGACAATGGCATCTACACAAAAGGCTGTAAGAAAAAAGCGCACGCATCGGTGCGCTTTTTTATCGAGGCGCGAGTATAGCCGGCAGGCGTGGCTCGGAGTCAAACTGTTCTAGGCGCGCAGCAGACGCATGCAACCAGAAAGCAAAACTTACAAAGTCGGACCCGAGGTCGAGCGCGCACTGGCGGTGGTCAAGCGCGGCTGTGACGAGTTGCTGGTCGAGTCCGAGTTTGCGCAGAAGCTGGCGCGCGCTCAGGCGACCGGCACGCCGCTGCGCTGCAAGCTCGGCCTGGATGCGACTGCGCCCGACCTTCACCTCGGCCATACCGTCGTGCTGAACAAGCTGCGGCAACTGCAGGACCTCGGCCACACCGTCATTTTTTTGATCGGCGACTTCACCGCATTGATCGGAGATCCGTCGGGCCGCAACACCACTCGGCCGCCGCTGTCGCGCGAGCAAATCGACGAGAACGCCAGGACCTACTTTGATCAGGCCGGGCTGGTGCTCAGGCGCGAGCTGACGGAGATCCGCTACAACTCCGAGTGGTCGGAGCCGCTTGGCGCCGCCGGCATGATCAAACTCGCGGCGCGCTACACGCTGGCCAGATTGCTCGAGCGCGACGACTTTGCGATGCGCTTTCGCGCGAACAGTCCGATCGCGATGCACGAGCTGCTGTATCCGCTGATGCAGGGTTATGACTCGGTCGCGCTCGAATCCGATCTCGAGCTCGGCGGCACGGATCAACGTTTCAACCTGCTGGTCGGCCGCGAGCTGCAGCGACATTTCGGCCAGGAGCCGCAATGCATTTTGACGATGCCGCTGCTCGAAGGGCTGGATGGCGTCGAGAAGATGTCGAAAAGCAAGAACAACACCATCGGCATCACCGAGCCGCCGTTCGACATGTTTTCAAAGACGATGTCGATTTCGGACGAGCTGATGTGGCGCTGGTACGACCTGCTGTCATTGCGCTCGAATGAAGAGATCGAAGGGTTGAAGAGGCAGGCGAGCGAGGAGGGACGCAACCCGCGCGACATCAAGGTGTTGCTCGCCAAGGAAATCGTGGCGCGGTTTCA
>CAZKNV010000312.1:0-3086 GCA_964554145.1 uncultured Burkholderiaceae bacterium | reverse complement strand
CGCTCGGCCAGTTCGATCACGCTGCCGACGATCGCGTCGAGCTCCAGTTGCCGGCGCTGCTCGAGATCCTGCAGCATCGAAATCTTCGCCGCGCCGAGCGAGCGCGCGAGGTCGATCCGCTGATCTACCGTCATCGGAATGCGCACGCCATAGTGCTCGGAAACCTGCATGCCCTCGCGCATCATCGCGCGGATGACGTCGAGCACGTCTTCGTCGGCGACGATCTCGCTCATCAGGTAACCGGTTAGCGCGGCAATCGGGTTGAACGACAGGTTACCGACCAGCTTGGTCCAGACATCGAGCCTGATGTCGGCCGAGCGGATCGCTTCAAGGCCCGCCGCATCGAGCGCAGCGCATACGCGCTGCAAGCGCTCGGTGATACCGCCGGCGGGCTCGCCGAGAATGATTCGAGTCCCGTTCGTGTGATGCACTTCCCCCGGCGCGCGCACTTCGGCTGCGATGTGAACGACGCACCCAAGGATGTGTTGCGGCGCCAGAACCGCGAACATGGAGCGGTGCGGATCAAGCGAACGCAGTGTGGTTCCTTCCAGCACGCCACCCGCGCCGTGGAAGTACCACCACGGCAGTCCGTTGATCGCCGGAACGACGACGGTGTGCTCGGCGATCAGCGCTCGCATGCGTGGCAGCATCGCCGCGATCGCGTGCGCCTTTAAGCCGACGATCACGAGGTCCTGAGCACCGAACGCGGCCGGATTATCGCCCGCAGGCAAGCGATAATTGCCCGAATGCTCGCCGACTTTGTCGACCAGCGTTAACCCATTGCCGCGAATGGCCGCAAGATGAGCACCGCGCGCGATCAGCGTTACGTCGTGGCCGGTAGCGGCCAGCTTCGCGCCGAGCACGGCGCCGATCGATCCGGCGCCGACCACTGCAACCCGCATCAGCGCTGCGCGCTTGCGGCGCCTGCGGCACGTTCACGCCGCCACTGATTCTTGCGCTGTGTCCATTCATCGAGCCGCGCGCGCGCCGTCTTGCCCTCTTCCTGCATCTGCATTTCGGACGCGAGTTGCGCCGTCAACTCGACACGAATGCCGTTTGGATCAAAAAAATAAATCGACTTGAAAATGTGATGATCGGTGACGCCGAGCACTTCGATGCCATGCGCCTCGAGCCGGGCCTTGAGCTGCTCGACCTCTTCGACACTGTCGACTCGCAGCGCAATGTGGTTGACCCAGTCGGGTGTGTTCGGTGATTTTTCCGCAGCGACATCGTCGCCTAGGTCGAAAAACGCTATGCACGAGCCGTCGGTCATGCGAAAGAAAATGTGCGTGTACGGGCAATACTCGCCGGTCGACGGCACATGATCGCTCTGGATGATGTGATAAAGCGGCAGCCCGAGAATGTCCTCGTAAAAGTGCCGCGTTTCTTCGGCGTCCTTGCAGCGATACGCAAAATGGTGCAGCCCGTTGATCGGCGCTGCTTGCGGAACGGTTGACATATGAGCCTCCGTCATGAGCGAAACGCTTCCTCGATGCGCCGCTTGTCCCACCCCGGCACCAGCGTCTCGATAAACGAATAAACAAACCCGCGCAGATACGCACCCTCCTTGACGGCGAGCCGCGTGACATTGCGCCCGAAAAGATGGCCGCACGGCAAGGTGATCAAACCGTCGCGCTGCGAGTCGACCGCCACGCCGGCGACGATGCCAACCCCCATGCCGATCTGTACGTACGTCTTGATCACGTCGGCGTCGATCGCCTCGATCACGATCGACGGCTGAATTCCCGCCGCGGCGAATGCGGCGTCGATCTTGGAGCGGCCGGCAAACTGATGCTCATACGTGATCAGTGAATGTCGAGCGAGATCTTTGAGTCCGAGCTTGCCGGGCGTGGTCACGAACTTCGCCAGCGGATGATCGGGCTTGACGATCGCAACGTGCTGCCAGTCATAGACGGGTATCGACAGCAGGCCAGGCTGATCGGCGAGCGATTCGGTCGCCATGCCGATATCGGCCTGACCATGAACCACCATCGACGCGATCTGGGGCGGGTTGGCCTGCAGCAACTTGAGCCTGACTTGAGGAAACTTCGCAGCGAATGACTGCACTACATTGGGCAGCACATAACGCGCCTGCGTATGCGTCGTCGCTACGCGCAGCGTCCCTTCGGGACTGCCGGCATAGTCGCGCGCCAGCTGTTTCAGGTTATCGACGTCCTGCATGATGCGTTCTGCCGCATCGAGCACCATCTGCCCGGGAGCGGTCAGTCCTTTCACGCGCTTGCCATGCCGCTCGAAAATCGGCACGCCAAGCTCGGCTTCGAGATCGATAATTGCCTTCGATATTCCGGGTTGCGAGGTGTGCAGAGCGCGTGCGGCCTCGGTCAGGCTGAACTTGTGGCGCGCGGCTTCGCGCAGAAAACGGAACTGCTGCAAGTTCACGCGAAAACTTTCGTGTTGTTATAAGAAAAGCCGAGTTTATATGCTCGGCGATATGAGAAAATTTCGCCTTGGTGCGAGGCAAAGATGAAATTAGACAAAGCGCAACTGCTACTCGATGAACAACCGATCTCGATCGACGTGCTGCTCGAGAAGTACGCGAAGGGCGACGAGAAAACGGTGGATGAGGTGCGCCGCCGGGTTGCGCGCGGACTGGCACAAGTCGAGAAGCCGGAGTTGCGCGAAACGTGGGAAAAGCGTTTCTACGAAGCGATGGTCGACGGCTTCATCCCCGGCGGCCGCGTCAATTCGGCAGCGGGAACCGGCATTGCGGCGACGTTGATCAACTGCTTCGTGCAGCCGGTCGGCGACGCGATCAGCGGCGTCGACAATGGTGTGCCTTCGATTTATCTGGCACTGAATCAGGCGGCCGAAACGATGCGGCGCGGCGGAGGCGTCGGTTACGACTTCTCGCCAATCCGCCCGAAAAGCGCGCTCGTGCACGGCACGCATTCGCGGGCCAGCGGACCGATTTCCTATATGCGCGTGTTCGACAAGAGTTGTGAAACGCTCGAATCGGCCGGCGCCAGGCGCGGCGCACAGATGGGCGTACTGCGCTGCGACCATCCCGACATCGAAGAATTCATCGACGCCAAGCGCGATGGCTCGCTGGCGAACTTCAACATGTC
>CAZKNV010000311.1:0-3087 GCA_964554145.1 uncultured Burkholderiaceae bacterium | reverse complement strand
CGCGCGCGTCGGCAGTCGGCCGCACGGAGTAGGCGGCAGCCACCGTGCGGTCCTTTGCGTTCTGGTTGTAATCGATGAACACGCCATGGCGCTCTTCCTTCCACCATTTGCTCGTTGCAATGCCGGGAGCGCGCCGCTCGACTTCGCGCGCCAGCGCGAGCGCCGCGCGACGCACCTCATCGAATGTCCAGCGTCGCTCGATGCGCACATAGACGTGCATACCGCGCGAACCGGAAGTCTTCGGCCAGCCGACCAGCTTGAAGTCGCTCAGCGTCGCGTGCACGACGTGCGCCACTTCGCGGATCTGCGCCCACGTCACGCCCGGCACCGGATCGAGATCGGCACGCAGCTCGTCGGGATGATCGAGATCGTCGGCACGCACCGGGTGCGGATGCAGTTCGAGGCATGCAAGATTCGCCATCCACGCAAGCGCTGCGGCGTCGCGCGGCACCACTTCCTCCGCCTGGCGACCAGAAGGAAACTGAAGCGACACCACATCGATCCACGCAGGCCGCGACTGCGGCGCACGCTTCTGAAAAAAGAACTCGCTCGTGATGCCGTCCGGATAGCGCACCAGCACGTTGGGCCGTCCACCAGCGCCGCGCAGCGCACCGTCGGCCACTGCAAGGTAGTACCGCACCAGATCGAGCTTCGTGTATCCGGGCTGCGGGAAGAGGATCTTTTGCGGATTCGATATCGAAATCTCGCGGCCGTCGACGACCATGAGCTCCTGGTCGGCTGTTCGTTTGGCAGAAGGCTTCGTCCGCATCTCAGCGACAGCCTACATTTTCGCGCTGCCAACCCGTGCGGTTCAGACGGTAAACGAAGCAGTCGTCGTCATTGAAACGGCGGCGTTCAACGAATCGGAACCCCATCCGCTCGTAAAAACGGTGGGCACGAGTGTTGTCGGCAAGCGGATCGATGAGCACAGCCGTTACCGTCGGGTCGGCGAAACAGCGCGCAAGTGCCAGCTGCATGATGCTCGTCCCGTAGCCTTTTCCAAGGTCGGCCTCTTCCCCGATCCACAGGTCAATGGCGACGACGGTAGATGGGGATTCAGAAAATCGTTCTTGAGCGGTTGCCAACTTGCCCGTTCTAGCGATGCGTTGATGTGCTTCAAGACTGACTCCGCGGGATAAGCGACCGGTACTTCGTAGTAGACCTGCCAAATTTCCCCGAACTGTCGAAACGCGACTGCTTCGGCCTCGGGATAGACCACCAAAGCCTGAGGTGCCGCCGCCTTCTCTGGGACGCAGCCAACCAGAGCTGCCAACAGCAACATCGCCGCGAGAGTTCCCAGCTTGGTCGGCTCGGCACCCATTTTCAGTCCTCTAACGTTTGAGTTAAGCCGCGCCGCGAAGCGGCGTCGGCTTGGACGAGTTGTTAGAGCGCACCCCGGTACGGCTCCAGCCCAAGATGCGTTGCGACGAGCGGAGCCGTGCAGCCACCCTTGCCCAGAGTGCTCAAGAGGTATGTCAGCTCTACGAGTACGCAAACCATTGATGACTGAAACCTTGCCTTGGGAGACTCGGCGATCTCCTTGCTGATCCGGCTATTGCTCATACCGGCAATGAGGTCCTTGATCTTCTGTCTGTCGAAGGAACAACCCTCCCAGTTGTGAGCAAACTCATTCCGGATTTTTCGAGCTATCTCTAGATCCTTGTGCTGCTCGTCGGAAAGCAAGCCCACAGCATGGCCGGCTTTGATTCTTGCAGAGAACGTTCCGAGAGGGGCGTTGAAGCCCTCAACCAGCTCAGATGTGGATTTTTGATCACGCAGGTACGCCACTAGCAGGCGGCCGAGCAGGTCTTCGGAGAAGGCTGCGACCGACAACGCGAGGCCCCGTTCATCTTCCGCGCTGGTCAAGTGGATCAGGCGGTTGATGCTTCCGTAGACCTGGTCTTGCTGTGCTTTGGGTCTGTCCATGCCGAAATGCTCGTGTGCGCTCTAACGTTTGAGATGAGAGGCTTGACCCGGCCTGCCGGGGCAAGTCCTCTCGATTGAAGGGTTAGCCGCCTAGCTACACGAACTGCACTGATAGCTTGACATCTTTGCTCCAGCTATACCTGTCGAGTACCGACTGCGCTATTCCTTTGACAGACTCGACGTACCTAGCTTTCGCAGCGTGTGTTGGCGCGCCTTCCCCGTTTGCAAACGTGACACTAACGATTACCTCGTTCTGTTTAGGAATGACCAGAACTAAGACTGCTACTCGCTTTGACCAAGCATCAGATAGCTGATGAATCTCTTGCGATATTGAGTGCTTGAGCCATTCGGCTCTGGTTGGCGTGTAGGTCACTTCCAACTCGGCGGAATGAGCTTGCCCGAGGCATAGAAGAAAGACGAGCAAGCAAGCTCTGGGAAAGTTCGTCATAGGGCAAGCTCCCGTTCTCGGTGAAGGCGGCTAACGTCCGAGTTGAGCCGCGCTCGCAGAGCGTCGGCTCTCCAACGACGTGTTAGCCGACGACATATCGCACATTGTTACCCACCCGATTGCCCGCGATAAGTCCACACAGCGCTTCAGCGGATACATGCTCGGTGCTGCGCGGCCGCTCGCCAGTGAGCCAGTGCGCGACAAGGGAGAAACTCTCACATTCTGAGCTGAGCGTGGCGACCGCCTTCGTTAGCGCCGGCAAATGTGTTGATGCCAGCGACCACGACTCTGCTTCGAACTCTGCGTCGTCGGAGAGAAACTCGCAAGAGCAGCCGCCGCTGACCGAAAAGTGAAGTCCCGGTTTTCCCTCGAACCGCCGCGGTGTGACTGTTAAACCCGATAGCTCGGACAAGCGACGCGCGGAAATGCGCCCTTTAGCGCTCGGAGCAATCGCGGCGATGACTTCTAGGCACATGACGGCTAACGACCAAAAGCTCAGCGGCGAGCCGAGCGAGCGCAGCGAGCGGCCCGAGCGATGGCGAGGGCGGCGAGTCCGCTGCAGCGCCATGTTAGACGGCCGCGGGTACGGTCCGGAGACATAGGTAACAGAACAGTCGGGGGACATAGGTAACAGGTTAACCAAACTGAGGGCACCGATGGAGGTGCCCGATGCCGTGGAGTCAAACCTCGCCGATGGATCAGAAAACGCAATT
>CAZKNV010000310.1:0-3090 GCA_964554145.1 uncultured Burkholderiaceae bacterium | reverse complement strand
GCGACGCTAATTTCGGGCATCGGCGGTGCCGGCCTGGTCCAGTCGGGCAATGTTATGACAGCCGCGACCAATGTTCCCGGCGCGGACACCGGCCAGTTCTGGCCCGCGGCCGCCATGCTGCCGCAGCTGGTTCTCGGAGCGATGCCGGACCCGCAGTACGCGTACGACTCCCCGCAGCCCTTCGTGCTGCGCGCGCTCCCTGCGAGCGGACGCATGACTGGCGCTCTGCAGTTGCAGCCCTGAGCTCGGCGCGCAACGCGCGCTGTCGGCATGCTCCGGTTCGTTGTAGAGAACTGCGAGCCCGCATTGATCGAATCCATCAGGACACGCCCAAGTTCTTGGGAGCGGCCGGCGCTGACGCAAGTGATGAGATGATCACGCGCTGGCCGGGCGATCGCCTATGCGAGCGCCCGGCAATCAATCGAACGGATCACGGGCAACCGGAAGGAACTCTGCATGACCGAGTTTGAAATTGCCACGATCCCCGCGATGGCGCTGCTGATCATCCTTGGCGTCGTCATTTTCTTCGTGGTGGTGATCTGGTCGATCAAGCGCCACCGCGATCCGACGTTGCACGTCGAGTGCGACGCCTCCATCGACGACCTGATCCCGTCGCTCGCGGGTCTCACGCTCAGCACGGCGGTGGAAGGCAACAGCGTGGAGGTTCTCGAAAATGGCGCCTTCTTCGACGTGCTGGTCGAGGAGATTGCGGCGGCGAAGCGCTCCGTTCATTTCGAGAACTTCCTGTGGAAGGAGGGCGTGCTGGGCAAGCGTGTCGCCGACGCGCTCTGCGCACGGGCGCGCGCAGGCGTGACCGTCCGCGTGCTGCTCGATGCGACCGGCTCGAAGAAGATGGGCAAGGCCGTCGAGCGGCAGATGAAGGAGGCGGGATGCAAGCTGGTGAAGTTTCACGAGTGGCACATCCGCAACATCGGCGTCATGAACGAGCGTGACCATCGGAAGCTCGTCGTGCTCGATGGCCGCGTTGCGTTGCTCGGTGGTCACTGCATCGTCGACACCTGGCTCGGAAACGCCGAGGACAAGGAGCACTTCGCGGACGTGAGCGTCAGGCTGCGGGGGCCGATCGTGAACAGCGTGCAGGCGGCATTCAGCGAGAACTGGGTGGGACAGACCGGCGAGCTGTTCATGGGCGACGACGTATTCCCGCGGCTGGATCGCGCCGGCACGATCACCGTTCACGGCGCCTACGTGAAGCCCGAAGGTTCGGCGCCCACCGTGAAAATCCTGCACCACACGGTGATCTGCTGCGCGAGAAAGCGGATCTGGATCCAGAATCCGTACTTCATCCCCGAGCCGGAGGCCATCGACGCATTCGGGGCCGCCGTCGCCCGCGGCGTCGATGTGCGGGTGATGATGCCCTCGACAAGCGGCTCGGACAATCCGATGGTGCAGCACGCAGGGCATCGGAACTTCGAGAAGCTGCTGCGCTGTGGTGTGCGGCTTTTCGAGTATCCGTCGACGCTGCTGCACCAGAAAGTGATGACCATCGACGGCGTGTGGTGCGCGATCGGATCGGCCAATTTCGATGACCGGTCGTTCGAGATCAACGATGAGATCACGCTGGGCTTCAAGGATGCCGCGACGGCGAAGCGGCTCGACGAGATTTTCCAGAAGTACGCTCCGCACTGCCACGAGATCAAGCTGGAGGCCTGGCGCAAGCGAGGTTGGGGTCACAAGCTCATCGACAATGTCTATTACCTGTTCAATGAGGTGCTTTGACCGGCTAAAAAAAGGCACCTCGCGTGAGGTGCCTGAAAGTCCGCCTGACCTTTCGGTACGTGGCCGCGTGCTGCGGCCGGCGCACTAGGGAGACACAACCTGGTCGCTACATCTTGTATGCCGATTCGCCGTGATACGTGGTGTCCAGCCCTTCGCGCTCGTCTTCTTCGGTCACGCGTACGCCGACGATCATCTTGACGATATAAAGCGCGACGAACGACACCACCGCCGACAGGATCACTGCCGTCAGTACCGCCTGAAACTGAATCCACAACTGTGCGCCGATGCCGGGAAAGTCGGCCGGATCACCGCACTTGTTGGTGATGTAGTTGCAGATGCCAAGGCCACCGAGCGATGGCGATGCGAACACGCCGGTCAGCAACGCACCTGTGATGCCGCCGATACCATGCACGCCGAATACGTCGAGCGCATCATCGGCGCCGAGCATTTTCTTCAGGCTGGTGACACCCCAGAAGCAGACACCGCCCGCCACCGCACCGATCACCAGCCCGCCGATCACGCCGACGAAGCCGCATGCCGGTGTGATCGCCACCAGGCCTGCGACCGCGCCGGACGCTGCGCCCAGCATTGACGGCTTGCCCTTGATCATCCACTCGGCAAACGTCCATGTCAGCACCGCCGCTGCGGTGGCGAACAGCGTGTTGACGAACGCCATCGCCGCCACGCCGTTGGCTTCGAGGTTGGAGCCAGCATTAAAGCCGAACCAGCCGACCCACAGCAGCGCCGCACCTGCCATGGTCAATGTCAGGTTATGCGGCGCCATCGATTCACGTCCGTAGCCGATCCGTTTGCCGAGCACATAGGCAGCGACCAGTCCGGCGATACCTGCGTTGATATGCACGACGGTACCGCCGGCAAAGTCGAGCGCGCCCTTGGCCCACAGCCATCCGGCGGATGCGCCGACCGAGGCTTGCGTGGCGGCATCCGTGATCGCGTCCGGCCCGTCCCAGTACCAGACCATGTGCGCCATCGGCAGATAGCTGAACGTGAACCACAGTGCCATGAACAGCAGCACCGCGGAAAACTTCATGCGCTCGGCATAGGCGCCGACGATCAGCGCGCACGTGATCGCTGCGAACGTGCACTGGAACGCGACAAACATCAGCTCCGGGATATAGGTGTCCTTGCTGAACGTGGCCGCAGCAGATTCGGGCGTGACACCGGACAGGAACATCTTGCCCAGGCCGCCTATGAACGGCCCGCCGCTGGTGAACGCGAGCGAGTAGCCGTAGATCATCCACAGCACCGCGATCAGCGCGAACGTGACGAACACCTGCATCAGCACCGACAGCATGTTCTTCGAGCGCACCAGGCCGCCGTAGAACAAAG
>CAZKNV010000309.1:0-3095 GCA_964554145.1 uncultured Burkholderiaceae bacterium | reverse complement strand
CCAACGAAGTACTGGTTCGCACCAAAAGAGCGATGCTGATCGTGCGCGGCAAGGCAAAGGGTTATGCCGAGTCGTTGAAAGTGGGCATCGCAGTCGACGGCAGCCGCTACGGCCGCGAGGCGGTCAAGTATGTTCTACGGCACCTAGAGTTGTTTGGCGCCGATCCAAGATTGACGCTCATCCATGTTGTGCAAAATTACTCGCTGACGGTGGCAAGCATGGATAGCATCGTCCAGCCCGCTTTCTCGGACAGCGAAGTCCGCGAATTTCAGGACAAGGCTTTCGAGGCCGCGATTGCACCCCTGCGAGCGCTGTTAAAGAAGAAAGATAGCTTCGACGCGTATGAAGTTCGCCTGATCGGAGATCCCGGAGACGAGTTGTCCGCTTACGCCAAGAAAAAGCTTGATCTGCTCGTGCTGGGGTCGCACGGCTACGGCGCGTTCAAAGCGGTCGTAATGGGCTCGGTCGCCACGCGCGTCACTGCGCACTGCACTGTGCCGCTGTTGCTTGTGCGCGACTGACGTCATGAGCGCGTCAAGCCGATTAGCCTGATAAGACGGCCGCATCACACAACATCGCCTAAGTTGACGGCTCGCTCGGAGGTGGAGGTGCACGGCTTTCCCCGGGCCGTGGAGAGCATCGCGTACTGTGACAGCGATGATCGACAACAACGCGCAACTTGATCGACCGCAGGTGCTTGCAGTCAACGCAGGCTCGTCCAGCATCAAGTTCGCTTTGTACGACACGACCGAACCACTGCGGCGACGCGCGCGCGGACAGATTCAACGCATCGGTCTGCCCGACACAGCGCTCTCGGTCGACGACTCGACCGGTGCTCGCATCCAGAGTCATGCTGTGGATGCGCCCGATCACGGCAGCGCCGCGGGTGCGCTCATGGAATGGCTTGAAGGGGCGCGCCTCCGCTCAGCAGTCCACGCCGTCGGACATCGTGTGGTGCACGGTGGTTCGCGATACAGCGCGCCAGCGCGTGTTGACGACGAGATGGTCGAGGCGCTGCGCCAGATCAGTTCGTACGGTCCCGAGCACCTTCCGGGCGAGATCGCCCTGATTGAGCGCTTTCGCCGAAACTTTCCGGATGTCCCGCAGGTGGCGTGCTTCGATACGGCTTTCCATCACGACATGCCGCGCGTCGCGCAGCTGCTGCCCATCCCTCGGCGCTTCGATCAGAAAGGCATCCGCCGCTTCGGCTTTCATGGCCTTTCGTATGCATTTCTCATGGAAGAGCTCGAACGCGTCGCAGGCACCGACGCGGCGCGTGGACGCGTCATCCTTGCTCATCTTGGAAATGGTTCGAGCCTCGCCGCGGTACGGCAAGGCAAGAGCGTAGACACAACGATGGCATTTACGCCGGCGGCTGGTGTTCCGATGAGCACGCGCTCTGGAGACCTTGATCCGGGGCTCGCGTGGTACCTCGCGCGAAGTGAGAACATGAGCGCCGAGCAGTTCCATCGCATGGTGAATCACGAGTCCGGACTGCTGGGCGTCTCGGAGACCAGCTCGGACATGCGCGACTTGCTCGCGCGCGAAGCCGCCGACGCGCGCGCGGCGGAAGCCGTGGCGCTCTACTGCTATCAGGTCACCAAATCGATAGGCGCTTTTGCGGCAGCCCTTGGCGGCCTCGATACGCTCGTTTTCTCTGGCGGCATTGGAGAGAACGCGCCGGTGATCCGGCAACGCATCTGCGACCGCCTTGCATTCCTCGACGTGGCCTTGGACGACAACAACAATACGGCGAATGAAGCCGTCGTCTCGGCCGATGTGGGCACGGTCACCGTGCGAATGATCCGTACCGATGAAGAGGCGATGATTGCACGTGCGACTCAGCGCATTCTGCATGGGGCCTGAATGCCCTCCCCTACCAACAAGCGACACCAATGACCGAACCGCTCTCGTCCGACCTGCTCGCGAGGATGAATGCCTACTGGCGCGCCGCGAATTATCTTTCCGTCGGCCAGATTTATCTGTTCGACAACCCGCTTCTAAAGGCACCGCTCGCGATCGAGCATGTGAAGCCGCGGCTGCTGGGCCACTGGGGCACCACGCCGGGATTGAACTTCATCTATGTCCATCTGAACCGCGTCATCACGCAGTACGACCTCGACATGATCTATGTCACCGGCCCGGGCCACGGGGGGCCGGGTCTGGTGGCCAACACGTATCTGGAGGGTACTTACAGCGAGTTGTACCCGAACGTCACGCAGGACGAGCCGGGATTGAAAAAGCTGTTCACGCAGTTTTCCTTTCCCGGTGGCATCCCCAGCCACGTGGCCCCGCAAATCCCCGGCTCCATCAATGAAGGCGGCGAGCTCGGTTACTCCCTGGCGCACGCGTATGGCGCTGCCTTCGACAATCCCGGCTTGCTGGTGGCCTGTGTCGTAGGCGATGGCGAGGCGGAAACCGGCCCGCTGGCCACGAGCTGGCATTCGAACAAATTCCTGAACCCCGTTCACGATGGTGCGGTGCTGCCCATTCTGCATCTGAACGGCCACAAGATTGCCGGGCCTACGATGCTGGCGCGCATTTCGCACGAGGAGCTCGATGCGCTTTTCCGCGGATACGGGTACACGCCTCATTTCGTCGAAGGCGACGACCCGGCGCAAATGCATCAGTTGATGGCGGCCACGCTCGATGCGATCGTGGTTGAGATTCAGCAGATCCAGCGCGTCGCGCGCAAGCACGGGTTCCGGCAGCGACCGCGTTGGCCCATGATCATCCTGCGCTCGCCGAAAGGCTGGACGGGCCCCAAAGTCGTCGACGGCAAATCGGTCGAAGGAACATTTCGCGCGCATCAAGTGCCGCTCGCAGAGCTTGCGACCAAGCCCGAGCACCTAGCAGCGCTCGAACAGTGGATGAAGAGCTATCGGCCGGAAGAGCTGTTCGACGCGAATGGCAGACTGATTCCGGAACTTTCCGAGCTCGCGCCGAAGGGCGCGCGGCGGATGGGCGCGAACCCTCATGCGAACGGCGGGCTGTTGCTGCGCGATCTGCATATGCCCGACTTCCGCAACTACGCGGTGACGGTCGCGCAGCCCGGTGTGGTGGAAGCCGAATCGACACGCGTCCAGGGTCAATTC
>CAZKNV010000308.1:0-3098 GCA_964554145.1 uncultured Burkholderiaceae bacterium | reverse complement strand
GACCGCACCGTCCGCTGAAGGAGATCGCGCGCAATCCGATCTTCATCGCTGCAGTGACCGCGTGCGCTCTTGGCTATGGCGTCATGAACCTGCTGATGGCCGCCACCCCGATTGCGATGGATCAACACGCGCACTCGTTCTCGAGCACCGCCCTCGTGCTGGAGTGGCACGTGCTCGGAATGTTCGTCCCCAGCTTCTTCACCGGATATCTGATCAAGCGATTCGGCACGATGCCGATCATGGGCGCCGGCGTGCTGCTCTACACCGCGTGTATCGCAGTTGCCTTGTCGGGCGTCGACCTGATGCAGTTCTTCGTTGCGCTGTTCATGCTTGGCGTGGGATGGAACTTCCTGTACATCGGCGGCACGACCCTGTTCACACAGGCTTACGCGCCGGAGGAAAAAACCACCGCCCAGGCGGCGATGGACTTTTGCGTCTTCACGACGATGGCGCTCACGTCTTTCGGGTCAGGTGCGTTGATCACGACACAGGGGTGGACGTGGCTGAACCTCGGCACCGTCGTGCCGGTGGTCGCAATCGCCGCAATGCTGTGCTGGTTGGCCATTCGCCGCGAGCCTGTTCAGCGCGCGATGCCGTGATAGCAGTGATATCTATACAATAAGCGCTTAAGCGCTTAAGCGCTTATGAGCTTAGGAGTCAATCATGGAAGACCCCGAAATCATTCGGTGGACCGTCAAAGTCTCCAGGGACACGGATGCGTCGCTGCGTTCGTTTTTGGGCCAGCGGGGTATGAAAAAGGGCGATTTGTCGAAGTTCATCGAACGCGCGGTGCAGAAGGAGGTTTTCGCCCAAACGGTCGCGGACGTGCAATCCAGAAACAAAAGCGTGCCGGACGAGGAAATCGAGCAAGTGATCGCGGATGCGTTGCGCCAGGTGCGGGCAGAGATGTGGGGCAGCGCCAGGCCGCGGAAAAACAGGCGTGTGCGCAAGTCCTGATCGCGCTTCATGCGCGTCATTCTCGATACCAACGTTTTATTGAGCGCGCTGATTCGTGTCGATTCGAAGCCCTATAAGTTGCTCATCGCCTGGTTTGACGGCCGCTATGACCTTGTATCGAGCCAGATGCAGATTGAGGAATTGACCAAGGTATCGCGCTATCCACACGTGCGCCGCTACTTACTGCCCTCGGAAATCGGTTCGCTCGTCAACCGCATTCGCGAACGCGCGATTTTTGTCGCTCGCATGCCGACTGTCGATGTATCAAAAGACCCGGGTGACAATTTTCTTCTCGCAATGGCGCAGGCGAGCGGCTCCGATTATCTTGTGACGGGCGATATAGCCGATCTGCTCGTGCTGAAGCGGCATCGCAAGACTCACATCGTCAGCGTGGCCGAGATGGTCGCGCAATTGCGGCTGCGCTGAACGCGGTCGCTGGTGCGATGCACGAAGGAAAAAAGTTGAATGAACTATTTGATCGTATTTGTCGGCGCCGGCCTGGGCGGCGCGCTAAGGCACGCGGCCAACGAGCTCGGCGAGGCGCCGCAAGTCTGGAGGCTGTTCCTTGCCACTGGAGTGCTCGGAGGCTTTACGACGTTCTCCGCCTTCTCGCTCGACGTGGTGCTGCTGTATGAACGCGGAGCGCTGTTACAGGCGGCTTTATATGTAGGGCTGTCGGTCGCGCTCTCGGTGGCCGGACTGGTTTTTGGTCTATGGATTCTTCGCCAGGGCGCGTGAAGACATCTGGGTCTGCTTCTTGCCTACGTTGACGCCATGAACGAGGGGTGTTGCATGATGACTATGGATGGCATGGGTTGGATGATGGGCGGCGGCGCCGTGATCGGAATTCTGGTCGTCGTGTTGTTGATCGTCGGCATCGCGGTTGGAGTGAAATATCTGCTGTCGAGCCGGCAGCCGCCCAAGACGTGATCACTGATTGAGGCAAAGGGGCTTCGGCTTCAATTACGTGCCGACAACGTTTCGATAATCGGGCACGGACGATCGGGTGCGGCCTCTTCGCATGCCGCCACCAGATGCTTCAGCACGCGCTGCATGCGCTTCAGATCGGCCAGCTTGGTTTCGATTTGCGCCAAACGTTGCGACGAGATGCGGCGGATCGCGCGGCGGTCGACGCCGTCCTGCAACTGCAATAGTTGCGCAATCTCGTCGAGCGAAAAACCGAGCTCCTGCGCGCGCTTGATAAAGCGGATACGGTCGGCCAGCGCGGCGTCGTAATGGCGAAAGGCGCCGCGTGCCGGCGGCACCGGCAGCAGTTTTCTTTGCTGGTAGTAACGCACGGTCTCTATTCCGACGTTGGCGGCCAGGGCGAGGCGGCTGATCGTCAAATGGCCATCGAACATAAGAAGAAACTCCTTGACTCTGGGGTTGACCACAGAGTTTATCCTGTGCGTCAAGTAATCGGAGACGAGCATGAAACCACACGATGACCCCGTAACGGCGGCGCACGCCGATCGCTCGTGCTGCAGCCACAAGTCGCAAAGCGCTGCCACCGAAGAGGCTTTAATCGATCCGGTGTGCGGCATGAAGGTCACGCGGGAGTCGAAGCACCACGTTGCACACGCGGGTAACGAATATTTTTTCTGCAGCGTCGGCTGCGCGGCAAAGTTCTCGGCCGACCCCGAGAAATATCTCGACCCGCGCCCGGCGCCGGTCGCGGTCGCCGCAAAGCCGGACGCGATTTACACGTGCCCGATGCATCCGCAGATTCGGCAAGTCGGCCCCGGCAACTGCCCGATCTGCGGTATGTCGCTCGAGCCGGCCGATGCGTCGGTCGCCGAAGACAACACGGAGCTGCGTTTGATGACGCGGCGGTTGTGGATCGCGGCCGCCTTATCGCTGCCGATTGCGCTGATGGCAATGACCGAGTTCGCGCCTGCACTGCATCAGCAGTTGATCAAGGCGATGGGCCCGTGGTTCGGTTGGATTCAGCTCGCGCTCGCTACACCGGTCGTGCTCTGGTGCGGCGCGTTTTTCTTCAAGCTCGGCTGGCGCTCGATCGTCCAGCGCGCGCCGAACATGTTCACCTTGATCGCGCTCGGCGTGGCGGCAGCGTTCGGCTTCAGCGTGCTTGCATTGCTGTTTCCGCAAGCGCTGCCCGCAGCATTCACGATGAACGGCGC
>CAZKNV010000307.1:0-3123 GCA_964554145.1 uncultured Burkholderiaceae bacterium | reverse complement strand
TGCATTACATCGATCTGCTGCCGGACGGCATGCACCGTCAATACTCGGGAGTGCAGGAAGTCAAATCGGTGATCACGATGCCCTCGGGCGGACAGAAGCTGGTCGGCAAGGGCTACTACGAAATCACCGGGCTGGCATGGTCGGGTCGCGGCAAGGTGAAGCGAGTCGATGTATCGGTTGATGGCGGACGCAACTGGCGGACCGCGCATCTGCAGCAGCCGGTACTGACGAAGGCACTGACGCGGTTTCGTCTCGACTGGAAGTGGGATGGCGCGCCGGCCTTGCTGCAAAGTCGTGCGGTTGATGAAACCGGGCACGTGCAACCGAACATTCATCAACTGCGCGCGGTGCGCGGAGTGCGCTCGATCTATCACAACAACGCCGTGCAGACGTGGCGTGTGCAGCCGGACGGAGAAGTGTGGAATGTCCAGGTTGCGTAGTTTGTTTCTCGCGCTCGCGCTCGCGGCAGCGGCGTCGCCGGGCGTCGCGCAGCAGGATTCCCGCTACGGTTTGGGACGCACACCAACACCGCAGGAGATCGCTGCCTGGGACATCGACGTGCGGCCCGACGGTCACGGCGTAAAAAGCGGCAAGGGCACCGTCGCCCAGGGTCAGCCGATTTACGACGCGCAGTGCGCGAGTTGCCACGGCACGTTTGGCGAGAGCAACCGCTATATGCCGATTGCGGGAGGTGTGCGCAAGGAAGATTTGAAAACCGGCCGTGCGTCGGTGTTGCGTGAACCCGAGGGTATCCGCACGCTCGGCACCAAGCTCAATTACGCAACGACGCTGTGGGATTACATCTTCCGTGCAATGCCGTGGACCAATCCGCAGTCGCTCGCCGTAGACGAAACCTACGCGGTCACGGCGTACGTGCTGCATTTGAACGGGATCGTTCCAGCGGACTATGAGTTGAACGAGAAGACGCTGCTCGGTGTGCAGATGCCGAATCGCAATGGTCTGACCACCGCGCACGGCCTCAGTCGAGTGCAAGGCAAACCCGACGCGCAGGGCAGTTCGTGCATGAAAGATTGCTTGAAGGAAGTAAAGATCGCCTCCGAGCTGCCGGAGTTCGCGCGCAATCAAAACGGCAACCTTGCACAGCAGAAACGCCCGCTCGGTCCGATGCGCGGCATCGACACGGCTCGCTATGAGACCGGCAATGGGGACAAGCCGCGTGTTGCCGTTGCCGCGGTTGCATCACCGGCCGCCGTAGATCCGAAAGACCTGCTGACGCGCAATGCCTGCACGGCATGCCACGGCATGACGAACAAGATCGTAGGTCCCGGGTTCAGCGAAATTGCAAGCAAGTACCAAGGCCGCGCTGATGCGCATGCGTACCTGTCAAAGAAGATCAAGGAAGGCGGACAGGGTGTTTGGGGCGCGATTCCGATGCCGCCGCAAGCGAGCTTGAAGGACAGTGACGCGGGCGAGATTGCGCGCTGGATCGTGAACGGTTCTAAATGACTTTCTACGCTAGGGTTATCCCGGCAGCGAAATGTCATGCAGTGAACGCGCTGCTACAGTGCAGCGTTTGCTTTTGAATGCTTCAGAAAATCAGCGGCAGGAGAACTCGATGAACCAGAATCGCAGAGAATTCGTAAAGCTAAGCGGGGTATTCGCACTGATGGCTGCGGCCGGTCTTGTGAGCGCCGACGAAGCGTTCGCGCAGCAGCAGGCGTGGAACAAGGCGGCGTTCGAGTCGAAGAATCTCGACGAGACGGTCAAGGCGCTCGGCGGCACGACCGCGGCGCAGAGTGCGGACATTTCGATCACCGCGCCGGACATCGCAGAAAACGGCGCGGTCGTTCCGGTCGGCGTGACAAGCAAGATTCCGAACACGCAGAACGTCTACATCCTGGTCGAAAAGAATCCGAACTCGCTGGCAGCGGGCTTCGGCATTCCGGCCGGCACCGAAGCCAACGTGGCGACGCGCATCAAGATGGGTCAGACCTCGAACGTGCACGCGGTCGTCAAGGCGGATAACAAGTTCTACGTGGCCACGAAGGAAGTCAAGGTCACGCTGGGCGGTTGCGGCGGATAACGGTTAAGGAGAAGACATGGCAGATCCAATGAGAATTCGCGCGACCGAGCAGCCGGATGGCGTCGATGTGCGCGTACTGATGGCCCACGAAATGGAAACCGGACAACGGCGCGACTCGGCCGGCAAAGTAGTGCCGGCGCATCACATTTCCAACGTGACGGTTACTCACACCGGCAAGCAGGTGCTCAGCGCTGAATGGGGCCCGGCGGTAGCCAAGAACCCTTATTTGCAGTTCAAGTTCAAGGGCGGCAAGAAGGGCGACAAGATCAGCGTGACATGGGTCGATAACAAAGGCGATACGCGCACCGACGAAGCGACCATTACGTAATCGCCAAAGCTGACGTAGAGCGGCGAGGCGCAGGCAAACTTTAAGGCAGGGAGACGTAGAACATGAAAGCAAACATTCAGGCGGTGCTGGCAGGGAGCGCGCTCGTACTCTCGTGCGCGGCGGTGCAGGCGCAGAACAGCACCGCCGACGCGATTGCGCGCTATCGCGAGCTGTTGCAGGACGCCAATCCGGCCGAACTCGTGGTTGCACGCGGCGAAGCGCTGTGGAAGGAAAAGCGCGGGCCGAAAAAAGCTTCGCTCGAACAATGCGATCTCGGCCTCGGCGCCGGCGTTGTCAAGGGCGCCTATGCGCAATTGCCGCGCTACTTTGCGGATACCGATCAGATGATGGATTACGAAGGCCGGGTCGTGCACTGCATGGTGACCTTGCAGGGGCTCGACCACGCAGCGGTCACCAAGAGCCCGTACTCGGGTACCGGCCAGCGGCAGACCGATATCGAAGCGCTGGCAGCCTATGGCGTCGAGCAATCGCGCGGCGTGCCGGTCAAGATTCCGCAGGCTCACCCAATGGAGAAAGCGTCGTTTGATCGGGGCAAGCAGCTTTTTTATATGCGCGCCGGCCCGTATGACTTCTCGTGTGCAAGCTGCCATGGAGTGACCGGTCAGCGAATTCGCCTGCAGGATCTGCCGAACATTGCGAACGTCAAGGAAGACGCGCAACGCGCGTTTACGACCTGGCCTGCCTATCGCGTCTCGCAGGGCACGCTGCGATCGATGCAGTGGCGGTTGAA
>CAZKNV010000306.1:0-3130 GCA_964554145.1 uncultured Burkholderiaceae bacterium | reverse complement strand
TCAACTTAAGCGTTTGAAACTCACGGTCGGATAGCTTTTCGTGCGGAGCGCCGTCAGCGTCGGGCGTGTTCAGATTTTCGATCAATGCCTGAGCGATTTCAGGCGTGACGTACTTGCGGCCAGCCACCACCTGCGTCAGCGCTTCCAGCAGTTTTTCCGGCGCGCTTGCCTTGTTCAGGTATCCGAACGCGCCCGCGCGAAAGGCGCGAACGGCGTATTGATCTTCCGGATACATGCTGACGATCAACACCTTGAGCTTCGGATGCTCCTCACGCAGCGCCTTCAGAATATCGATTCCGTTCTTACCCGGCAGCCCGACATCCATCACCAGCACATCGGGTTCGCCGTGCTTCTTCAGCTCGTTGCGCAGCCCGGTGTAATCGGAGGCCTCCGCGACGATCTGCACGTCGGGGTGTTCGCTCAGCACCTGCACGATGCCGCGCCGGACGATCGCGTGGTCGTCGACGACAAATAACCTGATCGCCATTGCCGCTCCCGTGTCAGTGAGTGCCGCTCAACAGCGGAGGAATCGAGAACATCACCGTCGTGCCGCGGCCCAGTGACGACGACACCTCGGCCCATCCTCCGAGCCCGCGCGCGCGCTCGATTACTCCCCGCACGCCGAAGCCGGGGGTCACTTGCAGGCTCGTCGCATCGAATCCGTGGCCATCGTCGGCTATTTCAAGCGTGATCTCGTCGCCGAGCGCAAACAGTTGCATCTGAACGTGCGTGGCGCTCGCGTGCTTGCGGATGTTGGTGAGTGCCTCCTGCGCGACGCGATACAAGGCAGCAGCGCGATCGGGTGCAATCTCGAATTCGTCGCGGTTGGCCTGAAAGTCAACCTTGATTCCGCTGCGTTCGCCAAAGCCGCGCGCCAGCCATTCGAGCGCAGCCACCAGGCCAGCATCGAGCACGGCGGGCCGCAATGCGTGCTGAATACGGTGGCTCGCGACCACGGCGGATTCGAGCAGTTGCGAGATCGCATCGAGCTGCGGTCTTGCGTCGTCGCGGGACAGCGCGCGAGTCAATCGCACTAATTCGAACTTCAGCGCGGTCAGCGCGCCGCCAATATCGTCATGAATCTCCTGAGCGATGACACGCCGCTCCTCTTCTTTCGCACGCTCAAGGTGCTGTGTCAACGCGTGCAGCTTGGCCTCGCTCTCAGCCAGTGCGGCGACCGCGATGCGCGCTTCGCGCCGTGCCTCGGCAGCTTGCAGGCTGTGTCGCAGCGCTGCAGCGATGCGGAACATGCGGGTTTTCAACACGAAGTCATCGGCGCCCGCATGCAGCGTCGCCACTGCAAGGTCTTCGGACATTTCGCCCGACAGCACGATGACCGGAATATCAGCGTCAACGCTCTTGGCGACCTTCAGCGATGCAAACGAATCGAAGCGCGGCAGGTTGTGATCGGTAATCACCGCGTCGACACGGCCTTTGGCAAACGCGTCACGCATGCCCGCTTCGTCTTCGACGCGCGTCGTGCGCGGCTTCAACCCTTCGCGCATCAGCATCGCCAGCAACAGCTCGTAGTCGAGCTCGGAATCCTCGACAACGATGATGTTCAACGGTGGAGCGCTCGCGTTCACGTTGGCGCGCATTCTGGCGGATTTACGGCGCGATGGATCAAGGCCGAGTAAAATTGCAACGCAAAGTCCGCCGGACGATCGCTGGCAGCATTGGCTGCGAGAGGCAACGTCCGGACTCCGTAGAGCAACGTAGCAGGTAACACCTGTCCGCCGTGAGGTGAGGATTAGAGCAACAGAGACGAGCCGGCGAGCCATCTTGCCGGGTGAAACGGGCAATCTCTACGTGGAGCAACACCAAATAGGCGGCCGATGATCCTGCTCGGTGAGGTCGCGGGTAGGTGGCTGGAGCCGGCGAGCGATCGCCGGCCTAGAGGAATGGTCGTCACGGCGTTCGCAAGAACGCCGCACAGAATCCGGCGTACAGGCGGACTTTGCTCTTCGTTCCCATGACTGGCGACCGCAAACCGACAGTCGCAATCATCGGCGCGGGCTTCGGCGGGCTCGCGGCGGCGCGCGGCTTGCGCAATGCGGCGGTCGATGTAGTCGTCATCGATCGGGCCAATCACCATACCTTCCAACCGCTGCTGTATCAGGTCGCCACGGCGGGATTATCGGCGCCGCAGATCGCTTCCCCGATTCGGCACATTCTGCGTTCTCAGCAAAACGTTCGAGTTTTGCTCGGCGACGCGGTCGCGATCGATGCTGCGAACAAGCGCGTGTTGCTGGCCGATGGCGAGATCGATTTCGATTACCTGATCGTCGCGACCGGAGTGACGCACTCGTATTTCGGCAACGACGCCTGGGCACGGTACGCGCCGGGGCTGAAGACACTCGACGACGCCCTCGAGATCCGGCGTCGCGTGCTGATTGCATTCGAGCACGCCGAGCGTGTCACCGATCCCATCGAGCGCGCGGCATGGCTGACGTTCGTCGTGGTTGGCGGCGGGCCTACCGGAGTCGAGCTCGCCGGAACCCTGGCGGAAATCGCGCATCACACATTGACCGATGAATTTCGTGCGTTCGATCCGGCGCAAGCGCGCGTACTGTTGCTGGAGGGCGGATCGCGCATCTTGAGCGCGTATCCCGAGTCTTTGTCGGCGAAGGCAGTGCGGCAATTGCAGCGACTCGGCGTCGAAGTCCGAGTCAACGCGAAAGTAACGGAAATCGATGCCACCGGAGTCGATGTTGAGTCGAATCCAAGAGCAGAATCGAATGCAGCTGCCGGTGAACGCATCGCCGCACGCACGGCACTATGGGCAGCAGGTGTGCAGGCTACTGCACTTGCGCGCAGTCTTCCGGGACCGCACGACAGGGCGGGTCGCATACTGGTGACACCGACGTTGCAACTGAAGCAATCCGATTCGATATTCGTGATCGGTGATCTGGCATCGGTAGTGGACGACGGCGAACCGGTGCCGGGCGTTGCATACGCGGCCAAGCAGATGGGCGCGTATGCAGCAGATGCAATCTCGCTGCTCGTACGCGATGCGGGTGCGCAAACGGCAACGCTTGCACCGTTTCGTTATCGCGATCGTGGATCGCTCGCGACCATCGGCCGCAAGGCGGCGGTCGCAGTGCTCCCGGGCAACATTCGACTCTCCGGC
>CAZKNV010000305.1:0-3138 GCA_964554145.1 uncultured Burkholderiaceae bacterium | reverse complement strand
GCTCGCGCGATCGCTTCCAGGCACCGGTGTTCAGCTCGGTCCGCGCCTCGGAGTAAAGCTTGTCGGCATCCCATTTAGCGGTTTCGTCGCGCTCACCCCAATTAAGCCCGAGCCAGCTGCAGCCGCCGAGGGCGGCGGCGAACAGGACCATCGCCAGCGTTGCGACGATGTGTGCGAGTGTATGTGATCGATGCGCGTTCATGGTGATCGAACCTGGTTACGACGTGGTTCCAGTATATCGTTGGCTCGATGCAGATCGAGCCATCCGAGAGCCTCGAAGACAGTGACGATGCGCAGCTCGCGCCGGGGACGACGCGGACGTTCTGCATCGACGACCGCTACGCCGGCGAGCGGTTGGACAAGGCGCTCGCGCAGTTGATTCCGGACATCTCGCGTAGCCGGTTGCAGCAGTGGGTTAGCGCGGGCGCGGTGCGCGTGAACGGCGCGGCTGTCAAGGCGCGCCACGCACTGGCGTTCGGCGACGTGATCGAGCTCGAGCCGCAAGGCGCGCCCGACGCGGCGGCGTATGCATCGCAGCCGATGCCGCTGGATATCGTGTTCGAGGACGAAGCGATTCTGGTGCTGAACAAGCCTCCCGGGCTGGTCGTGCATCCGGCTGCCGGCAATTGGTCCGGAACTTTGCTGAACGGATTGCTGGCGTACGCGCCTGCGCTTGCCGACGTGCCGCGCGCCGGCATCGTGCATCGGCTCGACGCCGATACATCGGGGCTGATGGTGGTGGCGAAGACATTGGCGGCGCAAACGAATCTGGTTCGGCAGTTGCAAAGCCGCACGGTGACGCGCGAGTACTGGGCAGTCGTGCTTGGTACGCCGTCGCTGCGCGGTGTGATCGATGCCTCGATCGGGCGCGATCCGCGCAATCCGTTGCGCTTCAAGGTCAGCACTGCGTCATCTGCCAAGCCGGCGCGCACGCACTACGCTCGAATCGATACGGTACGCGCCGATGGCGCCGAGATTTCGTGGCTTGCATGCCGCCTCGAGACCGGCCGCACGCATCAGATCCGTGTGCACCTGGAACATTTGGGCTACCCGCTGATCGGCGATCCGACTTATCGGCGACGGCTGCCGCCGCGCGACGATCTTGCCGGTGGTTGGAAGGCATTCAATCGGCAAGCGCTGCATGCGTGCCGGCTGAGTCTGGATCATCCGGTCGGCAAGCAACGGCTGACATGGTTCCATCGTCCCGCGCCGGATCTTTTGCAGCTGATGAGCGGGCTCGGCTTGGGTCCGCTCGACGTTGCCGGCAGCGCGTTTGCATGAACGAACAATGGATTCGACCCGACTGGCCCGCACCTCCGAACGTGCGCACATTGATCACAACGCGCGCCGGTGGCGTGTCTCGCGGACCGTACGATGGCTTGAACATCGGGCTCGCCAGCGGCGACGACACCGCGCATGTGATGACGAACCGCGACCGCCTGCGAGCGACGTTGCCCGCCGACCCGCGTTGGCTCGATCAGGTGCATGGCGCGGCCGTTGTCGACGCAGCGCAGGCGGAACCGGAGTTAGCTGATGCCTCCTTTACCGACGCGCCGAATGTCGTGTGCGTGGTGTCGGTTGCCGATTGCATGCCGGTGCTTCTTACGGACATAGCGGGACGCTGTGTCGGCGTCGCGCACGCCGGATGGCGCGGCCTCGCGTCCGGCGTCATTCAGGCGACAGTGCAAGCGATGCGTCAGCGCCTCGGAGACGATGACGCCGAATTGATCGCCTATCTTGGGCCGGCGATCGGACCGCAGCAATTTGAAGTGGGTACCGAAGTGCTCGATGCAATGCGAACGCGTCTGCCTGATGCCGGGCGCGCCTTTGTGCCGCACTCGCAGGGTAAATACCTTGCCGACTTGTTTGCACTTGGTCGCCAGGCGCTCGATCAGGCCGGCGTCGAACGAATTTACGGCGGCGGTGACTGCACGTTCAGCGATCCGGTGCGGTTTTACAGTTTCCGCCGGGATCGAACCACCGGGCGCCATGCGGCGCTGATTTGGCTCACCTGAGTGGCGCGTTTGATTATCATCAACGTCTTATTCTTCCTCTGCCTGCGGGAGAGGGATCGAGGGTGAGCAACATGGCAACCACAACCGGCACAACACTACCCCGCCGCCCGCGCAAGCAGGCGGCCCCGGCTCGCCGTGCCGGTATTGCGCGGCCTGACGTTACCTCGCCGAAGCCGGCCGCTACAAATGGGGCGCCGGGCTCAAGGCCGGCGCACTACGTGCTGCCGCCTTCAGCGGAGCAGGTGCTGCAATTGCAACAGGACTATTTCTCGCAGCTCGCGTCGCTCTGGACCGATTTTTTTCAACACCCGGAAAAATCAGCGGAGCCGATCAAGGACTCGCGCTTTTCCGACCCCGCGTGGCAGAGCAATTCGCTGGCGTCGTTCTACGCACGCGCGTACCTGCTGAATTCGGATTTCATGAATCGTCTGGCCGACACCGTCGAGGCGGATCGCAAGACCAAGCAGCGCGTTAAGTACGCGGTATCGCAATGGGTCGATGCAGCGTCGCCGTCGAACTTCCTGGCGACCAATCCAAAGGCGCAGCAGATGCTGCTCGAATCACGCGGCGAAAGCCTGCGGAGCGGCCTGGACAATCTGATGAAGGACCTGCAGCGCGGCCGCATTTCGCAGACCGATGAAAGCGCATTCGAAGTCGGGCGGAACGTTGCCACCAGCGAAGGCGCGGTCGTGTTCGAGAACGCGCTGTTTCAGCTGATTCAATACAAGCCGCTGACGGCCGAGGTGTACACGCGACCGTTCGTCTTGGTGCCGCCGTGCATTAACAAGTACTACATCCTCGATCTGCAGCCGGAGAACTCCTATATCCGGCATGCCATCAGCAACGGCCATACGGTGTTCGTCGTGTCGTGGAAAAACCCGCATCAGCCCGAGGCAAAACTGACGTGGGACGATTATTTGGAGCAGGGCGCGATCAAGGCGCTGCACGTCGCACAGCAGATCAGTGGGCAGAAGCAAGTCAATGCGCTGGGTTTCTGCGTCGGCGGCACGATTCTCGCCACCGCGCTGGCAGTGATGCATGCGCGCGGCGAAACACCGGTGTCCAGCCTGACGATGATGACCGCCTTGCTGGACTTCGAAGACGCCGGCCTGCTCGACATCTT
>CAZKNV010000304.1:0-3147 GCA_964554145.1 uncultured Burkholderiaceae bacterium | reverse complement strand
GCGCGCTTTTTCAGGATCGCAAACATCAACTCCTGTTTGCGCATCCGGTTGGCGTTGTCGATCTCGAGCCCGATTGCCATTTCGAGCAGTTGCGAGACGTGTAGTGCTTTTAGTTCCGATAAATGCATAGAGTCACTGGAGGAAAGATGGGGCGCCGGGAGCGCGCCCGCGAGGAGGGCGGTGGATCGATCATCGATCCACCGGGTTAACTACAAGTTACTGTCGATAAAGGCCGTCAGTTGAGATTTTGAAAGCGCGCCGACCTTGGTGCCGACTACCGCGCCGTTCTTGAACATCATCAAAGTCGGAATGCCGCGGATGCCGTACTTCGCCGGCGTCGCCTGATTTTCATCGACGTTAAGTTTGGCCACCGTGATCTTGCCCTGGTACTCCTTGGACACTTCATCCAGGATCGGCGCAATCATCCGGCACGGGCCGCACCATTCGGCCCAGTAATCAACGAGCACCGGAGCAGAGGACTTAAGAACGTCCGTTTCGAACGCCGAATCGCTGGTGTATTTGATGTCGCTCATTTGAGTCCTCTCGCTTGCGGGCGCTTGCAGCGGCGCGCGGCATCAGGAAGAAAGGGAACTGAATTAAGGGGATTTGGCGGCGCTGAACCAGATTGCAAGACCGAAAAAATTGCCAGTTCAGGTTGCAATGTGGCGCGCGTTCGTAGGCATGGTATCACTTCCATCGCGCTTGGGGAGGCTGCCAAGAACTTCTACCAACTTGTCCGCTACCTACAATTCCCGCTTTTCGACCGATTGAATGCAACGCGACGCACTATTTGATCTGCTTGCCGAGTCACCGGCCGCCGTTTGCGTGGTTACATCCAGTCGGCGACTGGCGCGTTCGCTGGCGGCTGACTTCGATCAGTATCAGGCGAACCGGTCGCGAAGCGTGTGGGAAACGCCGCAGATTTTCCCCTTCGGCGCGTTTGTCGCGAAGCTGTACGACACCGCACAGCACGACCCAAACTTAACGGGAGTGCGAGCGCCGCTGACACGGGCGCAGGAACGCGCGCTGTGGGAAGCGGTGGTCGGCGATAGCGAACTCGGATTGCTGTCGTCAGCTGCTGCGGCAGCGTTGGCGGCGGATGCATGGACGCTCGCCCATCAGTGGAACGTCGCGTCGCGCGTGCGGCGCTATACGTCGGTGGCGGACACGCGTGTCTTCGTCAGCTGGGCCGACGAGTATCAGCGGCGTGTGGGGGCAGCAGGCGCAACCGATGTCGCGCGTCTGCCGGACCTCGTCCGCGAGTACGTCGACTCGGGCGCCATTGCGACGCCGCCGCGTCTGGTGCTGGCCGGCTTCGACGAAACCACTCCCCAGCAGCAACGGCTCTTCGATGCATTGATCGCGCGTGGCGCGCTGTGCGAGCGGTTCGAGCCAGCGCAGCACTACGCGAAGCCGCTGCGAGCGGAGTGCCTGGACGCGCGCGACGAAAACGAGAAGATGGCCGACTGGGTCGCGGCGCGTCTCGTCGCGCATCCTGCCGTCCGGATCGGCATCGTTGTGCCGGACCTGATGTCGCGCCGCCGTGCATTGGTGGCAGCACTGGATTCGACGCTGGTGCCGGATCGCTTGCTGGAACCGACCGGCGCGCGGCCGTTCACGGTATCGCTCGGCGGCTCGCTGTCGGATGTTGCTCTCGTCGCATTCCTTTTGCGCTCGATTCGATTGACACTCGTGAGCGTCGAGTTCGAGGAAGCGAGCGCAGTACTGCGCTCGCCATACTTCACCGGCGCAAGCCATGAGCGCGACGCGCGCGACCTGGTCGATGCCCAGTTGCGCCGCCGCTGCCAGCGCTCGGTTGACTTCGAACGTGTTTTCGAAGCCGCCCAAGCATCGGCGCGCGAGTGCGGCGTCGAAGTTGCGCAGCTGCTCGCCGGCTTGCGCACGTTGAGCCAATGGCGGCGTCAACATACGACGCGCTCACGGCGGCCTTCCGAATGGGCGAGCGCGTTCGCGCAAGTGCTGCAATCGATCAGCGCATTTTCCGCGGGCGGCGACCGCGTGCTCGATTCGGCCGAGTATCAGGCGCTTGCGCGTTGGCAGGAGTTGCTCGCCGAGTTCGCCGCGCTCGATCGGACCGTCGGCCGGCTGGCAGCGGCAGCAGCGATCGGCGCGCTCGAGCGAATTGCGCGCGAAACGATGTTCCAGCCGGAAGGCGGCGCTCCACCGGTGCAGGTGCTCGGTGTGCTCGAAGCCAACGCATTGACGTTCGACCATGTGTGGATCATGGGGCTGACCGCCGACGCATGGCCGCCGCCATCGAGGCCTGACCCACTGCTGCCGATCGAGTTGCAGCGCGCGGCCGGCATGCCGGGCGCAGGCGCGGGTGCAGAGTTGCAGCGAGCGCGGCGACAGTTGCAGCAACTGCTGCAATCCGCTCCAGAGGTGATCGTCAGTCATGCGACCATCGACGCCGATCGGAAATTGGCGCCAAGCCCGCTGATTGCATCGTTCGATCAGTGGGAGGCGCTGCCGCGCGCTGCACGTCTGATCGATGCGATAACCGCCGTGGCACTGACGTCGTTGCCTGATGCGTTGGCGCCGCCGTGGCGGCCCCTGATGCCGTTGCGCGGCGGCGCCGCCGTTTTGCAGAATCAAGCGGCGTGTCCGTTTCGCGCGTTTGCGGTTCATCGTCTGAATGCCAGAGCGATCGAGTCGCCGCATGACGGTTTCGATTACCGCGAGCGCGGCCAGCTGGTGCACGACACGCTTGCAGACTTCTGGACCGCGCTGCCTGAGCCTACGCGCGATGCGCTGGCGGCAACATCGGAGCAACAGCGGCGTGCATTGCTAACAACCGCGGTAGATGCGGCGCAGCTGCGGCTGCAAAGACGGCGCGGCAAGTTGTCAGCGGCGCTGACCGAACTCGAGTCTGCCCGCCTGGTGCGTGTGATCGAGCAATGGTTGCAGCACGAGATCACGAAGCGCTCCGCGTTTCGCGTCGTCGCGATTGAAGATGCGCGAACGATGCATGTCGGACCGCTGACGCTTGCGGCGCGTCTGGACCGTGTCGATCAATGTCCCGACGGGTCGCGAATCGTGATCGACTACAAGACGGGCGGCGCCAAAAACGCCGGCTGGCTCGAGGCGCGACCTGACGAGCCGCAGTTGCCGCTGTATTTGATTGCG
>CAZKNV010000303.1:0-3155 GCA_964554145.1 uncultured Burkholderiaceae bacterium | reverse complement strand
CCCAAGAATGCGCGGCGGCTAATGCAGATGCTCAACGTCAATTGGGCGCCCGCTCAAACCGTCACCCCGCGCCGTTAGCGCTGCCGATACGGCGGGGGCGTGTTCGGCGGAGGAATCGCAGCGTTCGGCGGTGGTGTGTTCGGCGGCGGTATGGCCGCATTCGGCGGTGGCGAGCTCACGTACGGTGCGGGTGCCGGACCGACTCTCGCCTGACGCAGCGAACGCGCGTAGCTGGCCGGCATGGGCACCTTGTGGCCCTGTGAGTACATGCATTGGTAGTACACGTTATCGAGCCGCTGCTGTGTGGTGTAGGAGGCGGCTTGTGCATTGCCCGCGCCGACCGCACTACCGCCGAATAGACCGAAGCCGGCGCCGACCCGGGCGCCATCTCCGCCGCCGAGCAGTCCGCCGATCGCGGCGCCGAGAATGGTGCCGACTACCGCGCTGCCGACTGCGGCGTCGGCAGCCGCCTCACCGGGCGTTGCTCCGGTTGCTTGCACCGCATACTGGCGGCACGATGCATCGTCGAACTGAAACTGATCGATGCTCTTGCGGCTACCCGGCATCGCGCTGTATGTCGGGCCGGTGGGCGCCGTGGCGCAGCCGGCGAGCACGGCCACAGCAGCGATCGTTGCGAGGAGCTTCAGCTTGCCAGCGGAATTCATCGCGCGCCCTGCGATGGTTGCGGAGTCACGCGCTGCCAGCCCTCGGCACAACTGCTGACATACGGGTAGTAACCGTTGCCGCTTGCGCACCAGTACCACCATTGCGGCGCATTCGGATTCGTATTCGATGACACTGGCGGTGTTGGTACGGTTGGCGACGCCGGCGCCGGATCGCTTTCAACCCAGACGCGGGGCTCTTGCGGAACAACCACCACGGGCGGATACGCAACGGCCGGCGGGCCCCAATAGCCCCAGCCCGGTCCCCAATAGCCGGGCCCCCAGTAACGTGGGCCGCCCCAGTAGCCAAAAGAAAAATTAACCGATGGCCCGTGCCGATAGCCATGGCCGTGGCCGTGTCGGCCGCGCGCCGAGGCCGGTTCAACGACGGCGGTCAAGCCGAGTGCTATAGCGGCGGCTGCGCCCAATACCTTTAGCGGTGTCATCAGTATTCCTCGAAGCCCCTCGCAGTACGACTCAACGTGCGGATGCTAGTTCGCGCCGACTCAAAAAGCGGTAGCAAAATGTAACCAAAGACGCGTCGCGAACGCTCGCGCGGCGACAAAATCTCCATCCCATGGGTTGTGCATCATTGCCGCGCTGTAGCAGCGTCATTGCTCTTCACCGCGATTCGGTCTTCCAGCCTTTGCAGTCCGCGCAGCACGATTAACGCAAGCAGCGTTGCGCCGACCGCGAGCCACCACTGCTGCAGCGCGGCGCAGATGCCGATCGCTCCGGCGAACAACAATGAGGTTGCCGTTGTCAGGCCTTCGACTCGCTCCCCGTGCGGCCGGAAAATGGTGCCGGCGCCTATGAATCCAAGCGCGGTGACGACGCCTCCGACCAGCCGAAAAGGATCGGCGCTGATGACATCGGGATGCAGCTCCGAGAAATACGCCAGCATCGCGCCCCCCAGGCCGACCAGCAGCGCACAGGCGCCGGAGACCATCATGTGCGTGCGAAATCCCGCCGGTTTATTCGCCGTTTCGCGCTCGTAGCCGATCAATCCTCCAAGCAGCATTGCGCCGGCCACTTCGGCCAGCACAACGAACTGGGGCCACGCTTGCGCAAGCAGGTCCATTCAGACCGAACCTTCCTGCGCGTTAAGCGAACTAGTGTCGCCAGGGAATGTATTCGCGCCAGTCGCTTAACGATGAGCGCCGGTCGCGCAGTACATACACGGCGACCAAGGCAATGACTGCCGCACTACCCAGCGCGATCAGCGATGGAGTGGCCTTGCGCAGCCGGCGCTTCCACATTTCACGCGAACGAGTGTTTTCGAGCAACACCGGCTCGAGACTCGCCTCGTACGCAGGTGAAATGGGATCGCTCGCAGGAAAGCTTTCGGCGATGGCCTGATCGAGCAAACGCTCGTCGTGCTCCGGCGCGTTGACCGGCGGAACTTTCAACGGGGATTCGGCGGATTGATAACCGGACCGGGTAGTTGTTGTCATCGGACTCTCCATTCGGACCTGGGTCGAGCGCTTCGCTCGCGCGCCCATGTAAAATAATTTAAAGGCAAGCGGCGTGCCTTGGCGCGCCCTGCGAAAAAGCGCGCGCCGCTCAGGCGCCTTCGACCGCGTCACGCTCGCCGAGCACGTCTTCCAGGTACACCATCTGCACCATTACCAGCAGCGCAGCGGTGGCAGGTGCTGCCAGCAGCAAGCCCCTCCAGCCCAGCAGCACGGTTGCAAACGCCATCACGGTCAACGTCAAAGCCGGCGGCAGTGCCACCGTTCGGCGTTCGATTTGCGGCGTCAGCACGTAGGTTTCGACCGCTTGCACTGCGTTGTACAGGACGACGACATACAGCACCTGCAGCGGGCCGTCGAGCAGAGCGAAGAGCGCCGCCGGAATCATCGCGAGAATCGGCCCGATATTCGGAATGAAAGACACGAATCCGGCGATCAATGCCAGCGCCCCGGCCAGCGGAACACCGAGCAACGTCAACCCGACATACGTTGCAACGCCGATGATCAGCATCGATGCCGCCTTGCCGATCAGCCACCACCGCAGCGTGTGGCCCATCGCATGCAGGACCTCGCGCGCGCGCTCGCGTTGCGCTTTCGGGAACAGCCGCACCGTGCCCTCGATGTAAGGGCGAGGTTCGCCGGCCAGATAAAACGCAACCACCAGCAGGACGAAAATATTGGCCAGCGCAGTGAAGGTTCCCGACACGGCACCGGTGACTCTTCTGGCAACTTCGGTCGGCGCCATCGGCTCAGTGGAGTTGGCGGCAGTGTCGAGCAGGGTTTCGAGCCAGACGAAGCGGCTCAACTCCTCTTGTAACCGTTGTAACGCTGCAGGCAGCGCTGCCCGCAACTCGCCGACTTGTTCGCCGATCGCCGGCGCGATCAGCCACCCGATAATGCTGAACGAAAGCACGAGGGTCGCCGCGACTATCGCCAACGCCCAGCGCGGCGCGATGCGAAGCTGCGCTGCCAACGGCTCGGAGAGCGCGCGCAGCATCACCGCCAACAGGATGGCGGCGAA
>CAZKNV010000302.1:0-3159 GCA_964554145.1 uncultured Burkholderiaceae bacterium | reverse complement strand
TCCAGAATTTCCGATCCGTGCCGCAGATGATCTGCGGAGACGCGGACGTTCGCGCGAATCGCATCCCGTACCAGCACATCGGCATCGTGTCGGAGTTCAGTCGCCAGCAACGCTTCCACCGACGGCCGAATGCGGTCAACGATCGAACGCAGGTTCCGCGACTGGTTTTCCGTTGGCCGCTTGAGTTCATCGAGCGTAGCCGACACAGCGCCGCACTGGGAGTGGCCAAGCACGACGACCAGCCGCGTGCCGAAACGCTCCGCGGCGAACTCGACGCTGCCGATCTGGGAAGGCGCCACGATGTTGCCGGCAACGCGGATCACAAACAGGTCGCCAAGGCCCTGGTCAAAGACAATCTCTGCCGGCACCCGTGAATCCGAACATCCGAGAATGATGGCGAACGGCTCCTGACCATCCGCCAGCTCACTTCGGTGCGCCTGGCTCGCGAGGGTGTCGTGGCATCGAACGTCGGATGCGAAGCGGCGGTTGCCATCTCGCAGACGTTGAAGTGCTTCACGCGCGGTGATCATGGCGAGAGTGTAATAACAGTGCCTATACTCGCGCGTACAACGACTATCAGGAGACAGCCATGGATCGTCGCACCGTACTGATCGCGAGCGGCGCGCTCGCGGCGTTGCCGTCGAGTGCATTGCGCGCGCAAGCCTTTCCTTCGCGTCCGATCACTTTGTACTGCGCCTTTCCCGCGGGTGGGCCGACCGACCAGGTGCTGCGTGCGTTCGCGGAATCCGCATCGCGCACGCTCGGGCAGCCGATCGTTGTCGAGAGCAAGCCCGGGGCGGGTGGCACGGTGGCGCCGATCGCGCTGAAGAGCGCGAAGCCCGACGGCTACACGCTGTCGCAACTCGCGATCAGCGTGTTTCGCATTCCGCACATGCAGAAGACGCCGCAGCTCGATGCGCTGCGCGATTTCACGTACATCATCAACATGACCGGTTACACGTTCGGTCTTGTAGTGCCGGCGGGCGCACCATGGAAGACGTTGAAGGAGTTCGTTGAAAACGCGAAGAAAAATCCCGGCAAGATCGATTACGGCTCGACAGGTACCGGAACCACTCCGCATCTGGCGATGGAGGAATTCGCGGCGAAGGCCGGCATCAAGCTGACGCATGTTCCATTCAAGGGCAGCGCCGACATGATGAGCTCGATACTGGGCGGTCATATTCAGGCCGCCAGCGATTCGACCGGTTGGGCACCGCACGTGGAAGCCGGCAAGCTGCGCCTGCTTGTGACGTACGGATCGAAACGCACCAAGAAATGGCCTGACGTTCCGACATTGGCCGAGCTTGGCTACGAAACAGTGTCAGATTCGCCGTTCGGCATCGGCGGGCCTCCGGGAATGGATCCGGCCGTCGTCAAGACGTTGCACGACGCATTCCGCAAAACGCTCGAAGATCCGAAGGTGCTGGCGATCCTCGACCGGTTCGACCAGTCAGTGATCTACATGAGCCCCGACGAATACACGAAGTACGCGCGGCAGATGGTCGATGCTGAGCGTGCAACGATCGATCGGCTGGGGTTGCGCGGAACGATGTGAATTGGCGACGCTTCGGAAGCGACGCTTATCTGTAGGCGTCGCTGCGGTGCCGAACAACGAATACGTCGATCGTGTGTTCCTTGTCGTCGACGCTGTACACGACGCGGTAATCGCCTATACGAATGCGCCAGAGATTGGCTGACCCTTCGAGCTTGACCGAGCCAGACGGGCGCGGCGTGCTAGCGAGCGTCTCTACGCGCCGGATAACTCGGGCCGCTATTGCAGGAGCGAGACGCTGCAGCTCTTTGCGAGCCGAGCGCGCGAAACTGATCTGATACTTAACCGGGAGCCTCGCGTTTGGAGGAGCGCGCGAGCAGTCGTTTTACCCGCGCCAGCGGCTCCCGAGGCTCTTTGCGGCGGCGCTGCACCAGGTAGGCGTCGTACAAGTCCTCCCATAGTGAACCGTGCTTTTTCAAATCAATAACGACGGCTCTTCTCTGGCCTTGCGCGTCCACGACATACTCCACGCCGGGCATTTCGACACGTTGTCTATCCATGACCACGCAGTATAAGGTTCCTAGTTTGAAGACCCGGCAAGCGAGCGAGCGCCTCCCCGCCGCACCGGCCGCTCAATGGACGTGCTGGCTGAGCGCGCCTGTCGTGTACTTGTGCGCGATCGTCGTTAGCGGCACTGCCTGAATGCTGCTCGCCTGCCCTTCACAGCCGAACTGCTGATAGCGCTGCTTGCAGATTGCTTTCGCCGCCGCGCGCGCCGGTTTCAGATAATCGCGCGGGTCAAAATGGCTCGGATTTTCATGCAGGAACTTGCGGATCGCCGCGGTCATCGCCAGCCGGATATCGGTGTCGATATTGATCTTGCGCACGCCGTGCTTGATCGCTTCCTGAACTTCTTCGACCGGCACGCCGTAGGTTTCCTTCATTTGGCCACCGTGTTTGCGAATCTCTTCCAGCAGATTCTGTGGCACCGATGACGAGCCGTGCATGACCAGATGTGTGTTCGGAATGCGGCGGTGAATTTCCTTGATGCGGTCGATCGCCAGAATGTCGCCGGTCGGCTTGCGGGTGAACTTGTACGCGCCGTGGCTGGTGCCGATTGCGATGGCCAGCGCATCGAGCTGCGTTTTCGCGACGAAGTCGGCAGCTTGGTCAGGATCGGTCAACAGCATCTCCTTCGTCATCGTGACTTCGGCGCCATGTCCGTCCTCCTTGTCGCCGCGCATCGTTTCGAGCGAGCCCAGACAGCCGAGCTCGCCTTCGACGCTGACACCCTGCGGATGCGCCATGTCGACCACTCGCTTCGTTACCTGACAGTTGTAGTCGTAGTCGGCCACCGTCTTGCCGTCTTCGCGCAACGAGCCGTCCATCATGACCGATGAGAAGCCGAGTTTGATCGCGCCTTCGCACACGGCCGGCGACTGGCCGTGATCCTGATGCATCGCGATTGGAATCTCCGGATACGACTCGACCGCGGCCTGTATAAGATGTTTGAGAAACAATTCACCGGCATACTTGCGCGCACCGGCAGAGGCCTGCATGATGACCGGCGCGTTGACTTCATGCGCAGCCTCCATGATTGCTTGTACCTGCTCCAGATTGTTGACGTTGAACGCCGGCACGCCGTAGCCGTTTTCCGCCGCGTGATC
>CAZKNV010000301.1:0-3164 GCA_964554145.1 uncultured Burkholderiaceae bacterium | reverse complement strand
CGAAGCCCGCCTTGACTTCGCGCACGTCGTCCTTGAAGCGCTTCAGCGAATCGAGCTCGCCGGTCCAGATCACGACGTTATCGCGAAGCAGCCGTGCTTGTGCCGTCCTGCGAACGACCCCGTCGAGCACCATGCAGCCCGCCACGGCGCCGACCTTCGGCACCCGGAAGATTTGGCGAATCTCAACCATTCCGAGCACATGCTCGCGCTGCTCCGGCGCCAGCAGGCCGCCCAATGCGTTCTTCACCTCATCGACCGCTTCGTAGATGATGTTGTAGTAGCGGATGTCGATGCCATTGCCTTCGGCCAGCTTGCGTGCCGACTGATCGGCGCGCACGTTGAAGCCGATGATCACCGCCTTCGATGCGATCGCCAGGTTCACATCGCTCTCGGTAATGCCGCCGACCTGCGCATGCACCACCTGCACCTTCACTTCGTCAGTCGATAGCTTGACCAATGACTGATTCAACGCTTCCTGCGAACCCTGCACATCAGCCTTGATGATCAGCGGCAGAATTCGGACGGCTACACTGTCGACACTTCCTTCGAACATGTTCTCGAGCTTCGCAGCCTGCTGCTTCGCCAGCTTGGTGTCGCGGAATTTGCCCTGGCGATACAACGCGATTTCACGCGCCTTGCGCTCGTCGCCGAGCACGATCATTTCATCGCCGGCGCCCGGAACATCCGAGAGTCCCTGAATCTCGACCGGAATCGACGGTCCCGCCGCGGTAATCGGCTTGCCGGTCTCATCGAGCATTGCACGAACGCGCCCGAATGCAGAGCCTGCCAGCACGACATCGCCGCGCTTTAACGTTCCGCTCTGGATCAGCACTGTCGCAACCGGGCCGCGCCCTTTATCAAGCTGCGATTCGATGACGAGTCCCTTCGCGGGACCATTCCTGACCGCCTTCAGCTCGAGCACTTCAGCCTGCAACAACACGTTCTCGAGCAAGGCGTCGACACCTTCCCCGGTTTTTGCCGAGACCGGAACAAATGGCGATTCTCCGCCGTACTCTTCCGGCACGACCTCGTTCGTGACCAGTTCCTGCTTGACCCGGTCCGGGTTCGCTTCGGGCTTGTCGATCTTGTTGAGCGCGACCACCAGCGGAACACCGGCAGCCTTTGCATGCGCAATCGCTTCCTTGGTCTGCGGCATCACACCATCATCGGCCGCAACGACCAGGATCACGATGTCGGTCGCCTTCGCACCACGGGCACGCATCGCAGTAAACGCCTCATGGCCGGGTGTATCGAGGAACGTGATGATGCCGCGCGGTGTTTCGACGTGATACGCGCCGATGTGCTGCGTGATACCGCCCGCTTCGCCCGCCGCCACCTTGGTGCGGCGGATGTAGTCGAGCAGCGACGTCTTGCCGTGATCGACGTGACCCATGATCGTGACCACCGGCGGGCGCGGTTCGAGCGGCGCTTCGCTGGTAACAACGCCCAACCCGGATTCCGCCAGCAACGCTTCCGGATCATCGAGCTTGGCGGCGTGTGCGGTATGGCCCATCTCGCCGACCACGATGATCGCAGTGTCCTGATCGAGCACTTGATTGATCGTCACCATCTGCCCGAGCTTCATCAACGTCTTGATGACCTCGGATGCCTTCACCGACATCTTGTGTGCAAGTTCGGCGACGGTGATTGTTTCCGGCACCGCAATGTCACGCACCACCGCCTCGACCGGCAGCGGCGTCGCAGCCGCTCCATTGCCTTCTTCATGCCGGTCTTGTTTGCGATTGCCGCGCGGACCACGCCAGCCACCGGCGCCACCCGAGGTATCGCCGCGCGTTTTAAGCAGACGTTTTTTCTGCTGCTCTTCCGACCAGCTCGACGCCAGCTTGCCTGACTTGATTTCCTTGACGCCGGGCTTCTTGTCGTCCTTTTTCGCGCCGGGCTTCGCTTCGGTTTTTGCTGCCGGCTTGTGGAGTGTGCCTACCGGCGCAGCTTCGGGCGCTTTCGCAACTTTCTTCGGCGCCGCCATCATCGTTTTGATGGCAGCGACTTCATCTTCGACCGCGCGCTTGGCGCGCACTTGCGCATCGGCCGCTTGCTTGGCAGCGAGCTCCGCTTCTTTCTGGGCGCGCTCGGCCTGCGCGAGCTCTTCGGTAGCAGCGGTTTGCCGTGCCTGCACTGCGTGCAGGTCTTTTTGTTCCTTCTGCTGAGCATCGGCCAGATCGCGTTGCGCACGATCCACCTTTTCGCGTGCCGCTGCGGTCTGGCGGGTGATGAACTCGGCCTGGTGGCGTGCTTCTTCCTCGCGTTTCGCCAGTTCCGCTTCGTCGATCACCGGCGCCACGGCCGCATCCACCGGCGCTTCAGCTTCCGGCGCGGCCCCATCGCGCTTGACGAACACTCGCTTTTTGCGTACCTCGACCTGAATCGTGCGCGCCTTGCCCGACGCATCGGCTTGCTTGATCTCGGTCGTCTGCTTGCGCGTCAGCGTGATCTTTTTCTTTTCGCCGCCGCCGCCGTGCGCCTTGCGCAACGATTCGAGAAGGCGCGACTTGTCGTCCTCGCTCAAGGCGTCGGACTCCGCCTGTTTCAGAACCCCGGCCGCGCTCAATTGCTCGATCAGCAACTGCGCCGGAACGCGAAGCTCCGTCGCAAACTGGGACACTGTTGTACTTGCCATAGCTCTGTTACCCCTTGCTTTCCCGCTACTTTTTGCTGCTACTGCTTGCCTTTACTGTTCCGCATCGGCAAACCAATGCGCCCGCGCTGCCATGATCAGCGTCTTCGCGCGCTCATCGTCGATCCCGGTCATCTCGGTCAACTCGTCGACTGCCAGTTCGGCCAGATCGTCGCGCGTGCGAATCGAGTTCTCGGCCAGCTTGGTTGATAGCGCAGCATCCATGCCGTCGAGCTCGAGCAGGTCTTTCTCGGCCTGCTCGACGTTTTCCTCGCGCTTGATCGCTTCGGTCAGCAACGCATTGCGCGCCCGGGTGCGAAGTTCCTCGACGGTTTCTTCGTCGAACGCTTCGATCTCGAGCAACTCGTTGACCGGAACGTATGCAATCTCTTCGAGACTGCCGAAACCTTCGCCGATCAAAATGTTGGCGATTTCTTCGTCGACATCGAGCTTCTCGACGAACGTTGCGCGCACCGACGACTGCTCGCCTTCCTGCTTGGTCGACGACTCTTCGGCCGTCATGATGTTG
>CAZKNV010000300.1:0-3166 GCA_964554145.1 uncultured Burkholderiaceae bacterium | reverse complement strand
AAAAGCGGTGGTGCTGTGACATAATTTTTGAACATCCGGGGCGGGCGATTGTCGCATGGCAAACGTTCACCCTCTCGAAATTCGCCAGCCCACGTCGCTCAATGGCCCTTCTGCTGACAAGTGCGTTTGTCGTGCTTCTGCTGACAATGGTCGGCCTTAGAGTCTGGCTGGCCTCGCGGCAGATTCGTTATGTCGGCGCGCACTCCGATCAGGTGCCACCGCAGTTTGCAGATCGCATAACGATCGATGCGCATCGCAAGGCCGCCGACTACACGATCGCCAAGACCCGGCTGGGAATGGTCGAGACGGCAGTCGGCGCACTGGTGCTCGTTTCATTGACACTGCTGGGCGGTGTCCAGTGGATCAGCGAGGCGCTGCGCGTTATTTTCACCAATGATCTGCTGTACCAGATAGCAGTGATCGCCGCCGTTGCCTTGCTGCTCGCAGTGATCGACCTGCCGTTTTCGTGGGTGCGGCAATTTCGAATCGAGCAGAGATTCGGTTTCAATCGAATGACGCTGCGTCTGTGGCTGGCGGATTTGGTCAAGGGTTTGCTGGTTTCCGCCGCTCTCGGTTTGCCGCTGATCGCCGCCATCATCTGGCTGATGCAGCAGGCCGGTGACATCTGGTGGTTCTACGCGTGGCTGCTATGGGTTGCGTTCAACGCGCTGGTGCTGGTGCTGTATCCCACCCTCATTGCGCCGATCTTCAACAAGTTCGAGCCGCTGAAGGATTCGGCGCTCGCCGAGCGAATCGGCGCGCTGTTGACCCGTACCGGGTTTGCCAGCAAGGGGGTGTTCGTGATGGACGGTTCGCGCCGGTCGGCGCACGGCAATGCCTATTTCACCGGCCTCGGCCGCGCCAAGCGCATCGTGTTCTTCGATACGCTGATAGAGCGCTTACTTCCGCCCGAAATCGAAGCGGTGTTGGCACACGAACTCGGACATTTCAAGTTAAAGCACATTGCGAAGCGGCTCGTATTTTCGTTTGTCGCGAGCCTCGGCGTGCTGGCCTTGCTCGGGTGGCTCGTCACGCAGCCATGGTTTTATACCGGTCTCGGTGTAGAGCCGTCGATCGACGGTGCGAACCAGGGCGTTGCGCTGGTGCTTTTCATGCTGGTGTTACCGGTGTTCACGTTCGTGTTTGCGCCGCTCGCGAGCTTGATGTCGCGCAAGCACGAGTTCGAAGCCGACCGGTTTGCCGCGCGCAATGCATCGGCGCACGATCTTGCCAATGCGCTGGTGAAGCTGTATCAGGACAATGCATCGACCTTGACGCCCGATCCGGTGCACTCGGCTTTTTACGACAGTCATCCGCCGGCGTCGATTCGTATCGAGCGGTTGCTGCAGGCGTCTTAGATGAAGACCGTCGAACAATTGCTGGCGTCACACTGCCGCGAAGTCAAAGGCTCCGCGATGGCCGACGCCGACGTTGATGCACAGCTGAAGGCGCTCGACGGCTGGACGCTGAATGCCGGCGCGCTTGCAAAGACCTATCGCTTCAAGAACTATTACGAGACGCTCGCGTTCGTAAACGCGCTGGCATACATGGTCCATCGCGAAGACCATCATCCGGATCTGCATGTCGGCTACAACCGCTGCGAAGTCCGTTACAACACGCATTCGGTCAGCGGCATTTCGGAAAACGATTTCATCTCCGCCGCCAAGGCCGACGCCGTTTACTCAAACGCGCACGGCACAGCGTGACACGCGGATCGCGTGGCGACCGTGCAGCGCACGTGCGCGCCAGAGTCATCGCAACCTTCGGCCGGCAATCATTGATCGACGATGCCGGCCGCATCCTGCCGGCCACGCGACGAGGCAAGCGCGGCGACGTCGTGGTCGGCGATTGTGTGCTGGCGAGCATAGCGTCGGCCGATCAGGCACGAATCGAATCGATCGAGCCGCGCACAACGCTTCTCTTTCGCGCCGACTCGTATCGCATCAAGGAACTTGCGGCGAATATCGATCAGGTAGTCATCGTGTATGCAGCGCGCCCGACATTTAACCGCTGGTTCATCTGGAAGGCACTGGTCGCGGCCGGCGCAGCGGGCATCGAAGCGCTGGTGTTGCGAAACAAGACCGATCTGGCCGATGCGGATGATGCGAGTTCGTTCTTGCAACAGCTCTCACAACTTGGATGGCGCACGTTGTCGCTGTCGGCGAAAGTCGACACCGATCGATCGCGCGAGCTTCTGATGCGTGAAGTCGTCGGGCGAAAGAGCCTGCTCGTCGGGCAATCGGGCATGGGCAAGTCGACGTTGCTCAATCTTCTTGTTCCCGACGCACAGGCCCGCACGCAGGAGTACTCACAGCGCCTGAACGTCGGCAAACAAACGACGACGGCATCGCGCTGGTTTCCTTTTGATAGTGGCAGCGCGTTGGTCGATACACCGGGGTTTCACGAGTTCGGGCTGGCGCATCTGACGCTGAGCGAGATCGCCGCAACGTTTCCCGAGTTCAAGGATTTGCTCGGCCACTGCCGCTTTCTGGATTGCCGCCATCTGGAAGAACCCGGATGCACGATCCGTACCGCGCTGGACGAAGGCAGGTTGGCGCCGGAGCGATATGCGTTTTACCGTTCGCTCGCCGCATCTTCTCCCATATGAAACTGCTCGCGCGCGCCGACAACTCGTTACAGGCTTCGATCTGGGCGGATACCTTGCGCGCCGCCGGTATTCGTTGCGAGCTGCGCAACACGGCGTTATCCGGCGCGCTTGGCGAAATCCCGTTTCTCGAGTGTGCGCCGCAACTGTGGATCGCGCGCGACCATGACGAGCCACGCGCACGCGAGATTCTGCAGCAACTGAAGCAGCCCATGGATGGACCGCAGTGGCAATGCACAGAGTGCGGAGAGTACTCGGAGCCGCAGTTCGGCAGCTGCTGGCGCTGCCAAGCGGTGCGTCCTTAAAGACAATTCGTATTGCGCGTAAGCGGCTCGCAGCAGCGGCTGACGCAACTGCACCGCCTACGTCGTCGGTCGCTTCGCGACTGCTCTGCGGTACTCGCCGACGACTCAAAGGCGGCGCATCTGCGCCAGCCGCTGCTGTCGAGACAGTGCCACGATCCTTGAGGTCTTTTCCTTTCTCCACATCAAGCGAAATTGCTCGAAGCGCAAGCGTTGGGTGGAGATGGCCTGCCTTTGGGACGTCGTCGAGGAGCGGAGC
>CAZKNV010000299.1:0-3168 GCA_964554145.1 uncultured Burkholderiaceae bacterium | reverse complement strand
TCGGCCGAGCCGTCGGCCTTCAGCGACGTGAACATGATGCGTGCGCCAATCGGCGTTGTGCGGTTCCACGAGCCATGCTGGGCCGAGAAGATGCCGCCCTGATACTTCGCCGGGAATTTTTTGCCGGTGTAGAACGCGAGGCCCAGATCCGCCGCGTGCGCGACCATGTACACCTCGGGATGCGTGACGTTGGGCGGCAACGGGTCCTTGTCATAGCCGTGGTCGGTGATCCGTGTCTTGCCCTGGATCCACGGGTAGCCGAAGAATTGTCCGGGCTTGGTGGCGCGATTCAATTCACCGGCGGGGATGTCGTCTCCCATGCCGTCGGTCTGGTTGTCGGTAAACCACAGATCGTTGTTCTTCGGGTTGAAATCGAGGCCCACCGAGTTGCGAATGCCCCGCGCATAGACCTCGCGCTTGCTGCCGTCAAACGGGTTCATGCGCACGATGCCGCCAATGCCGTGTTGGTCGTAGAGCTTGAGTTTGTCGCGCGGCTGCACGTTGTGGGGCTGGCCTAGCGTGACATACAACATGCCGTCCTTGCCGACGCGGCAGGTGCGCGCACCGTGGTTGTAGGACTCTTCTTCCACCGGAATCAGCTTCCCTTGCGGCGCCACTTCGATCACGGCGACGTCCGGGCCCTCGTAGAAGAATTCGGCGGCGGGGAAGTTGAGGATGCGATTGTGCTCGGCCACGATCAAGAAGCCATCCCGAGTCCAACACACGCCGTTGGGCACCGAAAACTTGAGCGAAGGTGCAAATGGCTTCACCTCGGTTGCAACGTCGCCGCTGTTGCGATTCGTCACCGCCCACACCGTGGTCTTGCGCGTGCCCACGAACAACATGTTGGTGGACGGCGCAACCGCCATGTGCCGCGCGTCCGGCACGATCGCATATAGGGCAATCTTGAATCCGGGCGGCAGCTTGATGCGTTCGAGATTCGCGCTGATGGCGTCCGCGTTCTTGCCGGTCTGCGGCACGGGCGGGATATTCAGATCCGCACTGGCCACTTTCATCTGCTTCAGCTTCTCGATATTCGTCTGGGCAAACGCGCTGCCAACCGCAATTACCGCTGCAACTATTGTCAGTCCGAGTGTCAAAATTCTCTGCGTGCGCATGAGTCGCCTCCTCCCTTGAAGGTTTGGATAATGGTTCGAAAGGGGCGGGAGGCTCTCCCGCCTTGCCGCATGAAAATAAACGCCCCAAGTCTAGAACCCTACAAGGAAACATCAACTGTCTCGCCCGCGGTCTCCCCTACAATCGCGCGTTTGTGTTTGTCAGAGACTGCAATGCCGATTTACGCATACAAATGCGCAGAGTGCGGGCACGAGATGGAGGCGATCCGGAAGGTGTCCGATGCGTTGTTGACCGACTGCCCGAACTGCGGCAAGTCGGCGCTCGTCAAGCAGATCACCGCCGCCGGATTTCACCTGAAGGGCGCCGGTTGGTACGTGACCGACTTTCGCGATAGCGGCTCGGGCAAGAAAAAAGACTCGGGTAAGCCGGACGAGAAAGCGAAGACGGATCAGGCGTCGGAATCGAAAACCGACACGAAGCCGGATGCAAAGCCCGACACCGCCGCAGATTCGAAAGGCGCGGCGAAAACGCAAACGAAGTCGGAATTGAAGTCGGAATCGAAGTCGGAGTCTGGCAGCAAGCCCGCTCCTGCTCCCGCTGGATCATCGCCGCCGAAAAGCGGCACATCGAGCGACACGGGCTGACGCCGCATTCCATGTTCAAAAGGTATCTGATCGCGGGATTGCTGGTCTGGATTCCGCTGGCGATCACGATCTGGGTGCTCGACTTGATCGTCGGCACACTGGATCGGACGCTGTTGCTACTGCCGTCGAGCTGGCGACCGGATGCGCTTTTGCCGTTTCATATTCCCGGGTTCGGATTGCTGCTGTCGCTGCTGATCGTGCTGGCGACCGGAATGCTTGCCGCCAACATCATCGGCGAGCGACTGGTGCGATGGTGGCACGGCCTGCTGAACCAGATTCCGATCGTGCGCTCGATCTATTCGAGCGTGAAACAGATATCGGACACGTTGCTGGCAAAGCGCGGCCAATCGTTTCGCAAAGTCGTGATGATTGAATTTCCGCAACGCGGTCAATGGACGCTCGGTTTCGTGGTCGGCTCGCCGGGCGCGAAGATCGCGGCGGTCACTGCTGAAAACGCGATCACGGTGTATGTGCCGACGGCGCCGAACCCCACTTCGGGTTACGTGTTGGTAGTGCGGCCGGAGGATGTAAGCGAAGTCGATATCAGCGTCGACGACGCGTTGAAATTTCATATCTCGCTTGGCGTCGTTCCGCCGCGCGCGATCGGCAGGGCGTCACGAGCGGCATTAACCGCCGACGGCCCCCTTGTTTAGCGGAGCATTTATGCGTACCGAATATGCGGGCCTGGTGGACGCCACGTTCATCGGTCAAACCGTCACCTTGTTCGGCTGGGTGCACCGACGTCGCGACCACGGCGGCGTCATTTTCATCGACCTGCGAGATCGCGAAGGATTGGTGCAAGTCGTTTGCGATCCGGACCGCGCGTACGTTTTTTCTGCCGCCGAGAAAGTGCGTAACGAATACTGTCTGAAGATCGTCGGCGCGGTGCGCCGGCGTCCCGAGGGCACGGTGAACACCGCGCTGGTGTCGGGCGAGATCGAAGTGCTGTGCCACGAGCTCGTCATCCTGAATGCGTCGGTGCCGATTCCGTTCCAATTGGACGATGACAACCTGTCGGAAACCACGCGGCTGACGCATCGCGTGCTCGACCTGCGCCGGCCGGCGATGCAGAAAAACATGATGCTGCGCTATCGAACGACAATGGCGGTGCGCAAATATTTGGACGCTGCCGGCTTCATCGATATCGAAACGCCGATGCTGACCCGGAGCACGCCGGAAGGTGCGCGCGACTATCTGGTGCCGTCGCGCGTGCATCCCGGCGCGTTTTTCGCGCTTCCGCAATCGCCTCAGCTTTTCAAGCAACTGCTGATGGTCGCGGGATTCGATCGCTACTACCAGATCGTCAAGTGTTTCCGCGATGAAGACCTGCGCGCCGATCGTCAGCCGGAGTTCACGCAGATCGACATCGAAACTTCGTTCCTCGACGAAGCGGAGATCCGCGACATGATGGAGCAGATGATCCGCGTCGTGTTCGACGAAGTGCTCG
>CAZKNV010000298.1:0-3199 GCA_964554145.1 uncultured Burkholderiaceae bacterium | reverse complement strand
GTTGATCGGTTGGGGCGTGCCCGAGGATTACAACGCACGCTTGAAGGAAATCCTGGCGCACGGTGCGACCGCGATCTCATTGATCCCGTGCAACTCGGTCTACCGCGGCTACGACGCTGATGAAGTGCCGCCCGAATTGCTGGGAACGTGCGGAGTCGTCGTCAACAGCGTCGAAGACATGGACATCGCGCTGGCCGACGTTCCGATCGAGCGCATTTCGTGTGCAATGAATGACCCGTCGCCGTTCACCTTGCTGGCATTGCTGCTCGCCGTGGCACGGCGGCGCGGTATCCCGTGGCAGAAGATCACCGGCACCTCGAACCAGTCCGACTATCTGTCGCACTGCGTGGCCAATCACATGTTCTTCCGGCTCGCGCTGCCGGGCGCGCGGCGCGTTCTGACCGATCACATTCAGTTCGCCAACGAATCGCTGCCCGGCTGGAACCCGCTGTCGGTCGTCGGTCAGCACACGCAACAGGCGGGAGCGACGCCGGCCGAAGCGATGGGTTTCACCATCGCCGCAGCGCTGCAGTACGCCGAAGACTGCATCGCGCGCGGCATGGACCCCGATCGCTTCCTGCCGCGCTTCACGTTTTTCTTCGACATCTCGATCAGCTTCTTCGAAGAGATTGCGAAGTTTCGCGCGGGACGTCGCCTATGGGCGCGGCTCGCACGCGAGCGGCTCGGCGCAAAGGATCCGAAATCGTGGCGCTTCAAGTTTCACGGGCAAACATCGGGCGTTGATCTGACGCGCCAGCAACCGCTGAACAACATTGCGCGCGTGACCGCGCAGGCGATGGCGGGCATCTTCGGCGGCCTGCAGTCGCTGCACACCGACGGTTACGACGAAGCAGTGTCGGTGCCGACCGCGGAGGCTGCGCGAATTGCGATCGCCACGCAGAACATACTGCGCGAGGAAGCACAGTTAACCGACGTCATCGATCCGCTCGGCGGCTCGTACTATGTCGAGACGCTGACCGATCGCATGCAGCAGCAGATCGAAGCGGTGATTGCCAGGATCGATATGGCCGGCGGCATGTACAAGGCGGTCGAACAGGGACTCGTGCAACAGATGATCGGCGAGTCGGCGATGGCGCATCAAGCGAAGATCGAGAGCGGCGAGCAGACCGTGGTCGGAGTCAATGCGTATCGGATCGAAGAGGATGCAAATGACTATCGCTCGCAGCAGTACCCCGATCCGGCGGCGATTGCCGCGCACTGCGCTCGACTGAAGGCGTTCAAGGCGAACCGGTCCGCGGCAGCCACGCGCAAGGCGCTGGATTCTCTTGCGCGCGCCGCACAGGGCACAACCAATGTGATGGCGGGCATCGTTGCAGCTGTCGACGCAGGCGCGACGCATGGTGAGGTTTGCGCAGTGCTGCGACGCGAGCTGGGGTTCGGACAACCGCTCGCCGTCGTTTGATGGCGGTCAATGCGGTCGATGCGGAATGGCTGCAGCGCATTCGCGCGGGCGACCGGCGCGCGATTGCGCGGGCGATTACGACCGTCGAGAACGAGCCGGTACGCGCGGATGCGCTGCGCGCTGCGCTTGCGCCCTACTTCGGCCACGCGCACATCGTCGGCATCACGGGCCCGGCAGGCGCAGGCAAGTCGACCCTGGTCAACGCGCTGATCGGCGAACTGCTCAAGCGCGGACACAAAGTCGCGGTGGTGGCGATCGATCCTTCGAGTCCATTTACCGGTGGCGCAGTGCTGGGCGATCGTATTCGCATGGCCGATCACCAGGCAAACGAGAGCGTCTTTATCCGCTCGCTCGCCGCGCGCGGACACGCTGGCGGACTTTCGCGCACGACCGCGCAAATCGTGGACGTGCTCGACGCCGCAGGCTTTGACATCGTGCTGGTGGAGACGGTCGGTGCCGGGCAATCGGATGTCGCGATCGCCGCGCTGGCACGCACGCGAATCGTCGTCTATCCGCCGGGACTCGGCGACGAGATTCAGGCGTTGAAGGCTGGCGTGCTCGAGATCGCCGATATTTTCGTCGTAAACAAGGCCGATCTTCCTGGCGCAGACCGCACCGCGCGCGATTTGCGCGCGATGCCGCCCGGGCGCGGGGCGGCAAAGAAACGGCCGGTGCTGAAAACGATCGCAACGACCGGCGATGGCATTGCGGAACTCGCCAATGCAATGGCTGCCTGTGCGGACACCACGATGCCAAGACAAAGTTGAATGCCGGCAAGGGACGCGGGCAAACGATCAGCGCACTGCCGCGTCCATCGCTTGTACCAGTCTTTCCCGCCACGATCCCGGCTGCGCGAGCGCCATGATGTGCATCGCATCCGGCACGCTCCAATGTTGCGAGCCGGGCTTGGCTGCATGCAGGCGCTCGCTGTTGACGGCAGCGATGATCGAATCACGTGCGCCGTGCACGAAGATCAGCGGAATCTGAATCGACTTCAAGGCAGTGATCGGATCCTTGTCGTCACCCGGCAGTAGGCCGACCGTCAGCGCAGCGATCGGCGCGAGCGGACTGCCGGCGGTGGCATCTCGCGCAATGCCTCGATAGCTGGCGAACGAGGAGTCGATGATCGCGAGCCGCACGCCGGTGGAATCGCGCGCGAGCACGCGCAGCGCGGTGGCGCCGCCGACGCTTTGACCGAGCACGATGAATCGCGTTGAATCGACATCCGGTCGTGTGCGCAGATAGGCCAGCGCTGCCGCCGCATCGTCGACGATGCCGTCGAGCGACGGCTTGCCTTCGGAGCGGCCGAAGCCACGATAGTCGATCATCAACACGTGGTAGCCGCGCGCCGGCAGCCATGAAACCAGCGGCAGATGATTGCTGACGTTGGCAGCATTGCCGTGCAGATGCAGCACGGTGCCTTTCGCCTGGCCGCTCGCGGGCAGGAACCAGCCGTGCAGACGCGAGCCGTCGGCGGTCACAACGCCTACATCGTCAGCCCGAACACCCATTTTCGCCGGTGTCGTGTACGTCACCGAATCCGGATAGAAAAACATCCGTTCGACGCAGCCGGCAAGCATGATGGTGAGAAGCAGGAACGACGCTGTGCGCAACGCCGGCAAGGGCCTACTCACGCTAAGAACGTGAGATGCGTTGGGCCGCAATGCGGACGGATGCGCGAAGAGCGTCGCAGCAAATGGTGGTTCCATTTGCAAAACGCTCGCCAAAGCAGACGCCGCATTTCGGCCCAACCCGAAGGGAAAGACGGATTGCGGG
>CAZKNV010000297.1:0-3207 GCA_964554145.1 uncultured Burkholderiaceae bacterium | reverse complement strand
TAGATCGTGACGAACTTGCGCGACGGCGTCTCGAGGTAGCTCATGCCGACGCTCTCGCCGGCCTGCGGTGAAGGCGCTGCCACCGTGCTCATTTGTCTTGGCCGCCCTGCTGCCAGGCGCGGCGCTGCAGGCCGAAGTAGCTGAACATGATCGCTGCCAGCAGGAACGGCACCATCGCGATCGAGATCGCTGCGCCTTCGCCGAGTGCGCCTCCCGAGATCGCGCGCTGGAACGACAGCGTTGCCATCAGATGGGTCGCGTTCAGCGGCCCGCCGCGCGTAATCACATAGATCAGCTGAAAATCGGTGAAGGTGAACAGCACCGAGAACGTCATCACCACGGCGATGATCGGTGTCAGCAGCGGCAACGTGACGTGGCGAAACTGCTGCCACGGAGTGGCACCGTCGATCGCCGAGGCTTCGTAGTACGACGGCGAGATTGTCTGCAGGCCGGCGAGCAGCGTGATGGCGACGAACGGAACGCCGCGCCAGATGTTGGCGGCGATCACCGACAGCCGCGCGTTCCACGGCTCACCCAGGAAATCGATGTAGCGGTCGATCAGTCCGAGCTTGACCAACATCCAGCTGATGATCGAGAACTGTGCGTCGTAGATCCACCAGAAGGCAATCGCCGACAGCGCCGTCGGCACGATGTACGGCAACAGAATGACGGCACGAAAGAACGTCTTGAAGCGGATGTTGCGGTTCAGAAGCAACGCGAGCCAGAGCCCGAGAACGAACTTGAAGACACTCGCCACGAATGTATAGAAAAGCGTGTTGAAAAGCGCGAGCCGCGTGACCGCATCGCCCCACAGAAACTCGTAGTTCTCGAGACCGATCCAGACGCCGTCGCGCCCGACTTTGGTATCGGTGAAGCCAAGCCAGACGCCGAGCCCGAGCGGATAGGTGAGAAACAGCACCAACAGCACTGCCGCCGGCAGCATGAACATCATGCCCAGCGCGTTGCGGTTGTTTTGCAGTTTCTCGAGAGTCGTCATAGCGGGCAACGAAAAGGCTCGCGTGCGCGAGCCCTTTGTTCACACAGAACGCGTGCTCGTCAGACCTTGTAGTACCTCTCGGCGCGCTTCTGCGCGCGTTCCATCGCTTCCTTAGGTGTCTTCGAGCCGCTGATGGCTTCGGCCACCATGTTGACGACGATGAAGTCGGCGCCCGCACCGGCTGATGCGTAACCCAGCTTGCCCGCATAACCGGCGGGCCGCATGTTCTTGACCGGATCGCGATACGGTGTGTTCTTCGGGTCGGCGGTCCAGATGGGGAGACTCGCGTAGCCGGCGAGCGGCGTCGCGACGTACGCACCGGAGCCGGTTAGCCACGGGTCGAACTGCTCTTTTTCCATCATGAAGCGCAGGAATTCTTTCGCTGCCTGCGGGTACTTCGTGTACTTCATGATCATCTGGTTGAAGAACAGATGCGACTCGGTCGGCACACCAACCGGACCGATCGGATAGTTCGCATGCTGGACGTCGGCCTGCATCTCCTTGACCTTCGGGTCCGTCGAGGTCTTGGTTGCGTAATAAATCGAGATGCCGTTGTTGGTCACCGAGATCTGCCCGTCGAGAAACGCCTTGTTGTTGTTCGGGTCGAGCCACGACAGCGTGCCCGGAATGAACGTGGCGTATAGCTCCTTGCCGTATTCGAGCGCCTTCTGCGTCTCCGGGCTATCAATAACGACCTTGTTCTTTTCGTCAACGAGCTTGCCGCCGAAAGCCCAGATTAGCCAGTTGCACCACAGGCCGTCTCCCGTCGCGTTGCCGAGCGCCATGCCACCCGGCGTGCCTTTAGCGTGCAACGCCTTCATCAGCTTCAAGAAGCCGTCGGTGTCTTTCGGGAAAGTGTCGAAGCCGGCCGCTTTGACCATGCTGCCGCGATAGACCAGCATCGCGCCGGCCGCGCCGAGCGGCAGACCGACCCATTTCTTGCCGTCGGGCTTCAGGAACAACTCTCCGGCTGGATACCACGGGCCGTATTTCTTCCCGATGTACTCGGCAACATCAGTCACGTCGAGCAGCTTGTCCGGATAAAGGTTGGCGTCGTCATTGGTCGACAAGATGATGTCGGGACCCGCGCCGGTGTTCGCTGCCACCGCGGCTTTCGGGCGGACATCTTCCCAGCCTTCATTGTCGACGCGCACCGGGATGCCGGTCTTGTCGGTGAATTTCTTGACGTTCGCCATGTAGGCGTCAATGTCGCCCTGTACAAAGCGGCTCCAGCGCAGCACGCGCAGCGTGGCGCCCTTTTCCGGCTTTAGCGCCAGCGTTTGCGCATTCGCCAGCGGCGAGAAAAGCGTGGCACTTGAACCTAATGTCGCGGCAGCGGCAACGCTGGCTGAACCTTCCAGAAACTTGCGCCGATTGATTTCACTCATGTGATGTCTCCCTTCGTGTTGTAAGTCACGCTTGCCAAAATCGCCTTCTCAATGTGCATTGCTACGCGGCCAGCCGCTGACCGCTGCCGGCGTCAAACAGATGCGATCGCTCGATATCAGGCTGCAGATGGATCGTGCTGCCCGGTGCAAAGTCATGTCGCTCGCGAAACACCACCGCCAGATCGGTGCCGTGATGCCGGCACGCGACAAAGGTATCGGCGCCGGTCGGCTCAATGACGACGACCTGCGATGGAATGCCGGTCGAGGCGAGCGTCAGGTGCTCGGGCCGCGTGCCGATGATCACCGGCTGACCATCGCTGCCGCCCGCATTTCGTGCGACGGCGAGCTCGGTGCCGTCGCCGAGAACTACGCGCGAGCCGGTTCCATTGCGACGCAACGTCGCGGGCAGAAAATTCATCGCGGGCGAACCGATGAAACCCGCGACGAACGTATTCGCCGGGTGGTCGTACAACTCGAGCGGACTGCCGGTCTGCTCGATGCGGCCGTCGCGCATCACGACGATCTTGTCGCCCATCGTCATCGCTTCGATCTGGTCGTGCGTGACGTAGACCGACGTGGTCTTCAGGCGCTGATGCAGCTCCTTGATCTCGCTGCGCATCGCGACGCGCAGCTTCGCGTCGAGGTTCGACAGCGGCTCGTCGAACAGGAACACCTGCGGGTCGCGCACGATGGCACGGCCCATCGCAACGCGCTGGCGCTGGCCGCCGGACAACTGGCGCGGATATCGGTCGAGCAGTTCCGTGAGCGCCAGGATTCCGGCAGCGCGTTGCACCTTGGCAGCGCTGGTCGCCTTGTCGGTCT
>CAZKNV010000296.1:0-3211 GCA_964554145.1 uncultured Burkholderiaceae bacterium | reverse complement strand
CGATCGATGCCGCGGCGGCGGAACGCGATGTTCGCGAGCCTTACGCGTCCAATGTATCGGTCGAGCAGGCGTGGCTGGCGATCTATCGAGCTCCGCGCGAACACTGGGAGCTGTATGAGCTCGCCGAAGAATTCGTCGATCTCGAAGATGCATTTCGCTTGTGGCGCTTCCGCCATGTCACGACGGTCGAGCGCATCATCGGTTTCAAGACGGGCACCGGTGGCACCAGTGGCGTGGGCTATTTGCGCAAGATGCTCGACGTCGTCCTGTTTCCCGAACTCTGGAAGGTGCGTACCGACCTATGAACATATTGCAGCCGGCAGGCTGGCCCCGACCGCGCGGCTTCGCCAACGGGATCGCTGCGCGCGGCACGGTGATATCGGTCGCCGGGCAAATCGGCTGGAACCCGCAGGGCACATTCGAAACCGACGATCTGGTTGGCCAGGTGCGGCAAGCGCTGTCCAACGTGCTCACGGTGCTGTCCGAAGCGAACGCCGGCCCGCAACATATCGTGCGAATGACGTGGTACCTGTTGAGTCGCGACGAGTATGTGTTGCGGCTGCAGGAAATCGGCGCGGTTTACCGTGAGCTGATGGCGTCGCATTACCCTGCGATGACTGCGGTACAGGTCGCCGCACTGATAGAGCCGCAGGCCAAGGTCGAGATCGAAGTGACCGCGATCTTGCCCGACTGAGTGCGGGTCATCGATCTCGTCCTTGATCTTTCAATTCACCGGTACTGGCCGTACCCGGCCTCAGGTCCCGGTCGTTCGAAGCGTCTCGAACGGGATGCGAGTCCAGTTGGCAACTCGGTACGAGGGCTTTTGACGCGGATCGAGCAGGACATTGAAGTCGGAAGAGCTGATCACGGACGGGACGCGCAGCCCGCAGATTGCCGTCGTTCGCGGCGCACGAGCGTCGATTGCCCGCAGGAATTCTGCACCGACCGATTGCGAATCGCGTGCCACGGGTCGGGCGTTCCAGTTGTTCGGCAAGGTAATGCCGACATCGTCGAGGTCAACGACAGCATCGTCCGGAACTTCGATGCTGGCAACCGTGATCTCGCGTACGGACTCCCATCCAGGGCGAACCACAACTTCGAGCAGTGCCAGCGCCTCGACGGTCGCCGCATACAGCATCTCGGTTTTGCTGTCGTTGAATCGCCAGCCGTCACGAGCCACGGAACGGCTCGAGTCCAGCGCATCAAACTGCGAGCGCGCAAGGCGTGAGGCCCGGAACAGTCTCAAACGGGTCCGCTGTCGGCCTGGGTTTGCAGCTCATTGAGAACGATGCGCTCGCCTTCGGCCGTTTGCAGTAGGTCGATCGGCGCGGCTCCGCCGAGCGCGAAGTTCTTCGTCCGCAGGTACTTACGCCCGGCATCGATATCGCCAAATACCTCGGCTGCAGCCAGTGTGGCTCGTGCCATCCGCAGTGCCAGTTCGCTCGGACCCGGCTCCAACAGATGACCTAGTTTGGATTTAATGGTTTTGAACGAGAGGTGGAAGAAGGTTTCAGCCTCGCCCAGTGTGTCCAGTAATAGAGCTGACGAAATGAGAATGGCCTCGCCACCAAAACCCTCCATCACTCGCTGATGCATGTCGATGGGCTGCGCCGTAGGTCGTTGCGCCTCTGTTCGATAGCGCGCCAGTACCTTGGCGATTTGTGCACGGATTGTTTGCAGGTCAACCTTTTCCAGGGCGCGCACCCTCCGCTGCAGTTGTTTGTCCGTGATGATGGCCAGGCTGAGAGCGTCTAGCTCCGCAATGGCGAGTGCTCCAGCAGGCATCGAGGAACGGGACGAAGCGCGGCCTAAGCGTGCCGGTTTGGTCTGCAGTGCTTCCATTGGAAAACTCCAAGTATGTAATTGGAGAATATCATACTTGCCTTGATTGCTAGCCACTCTGAGGTGGCCCGCCTCGCGCAGAACTAGCGCCAAGGACGACCTTCGATGACGGCTTCCGGCCCGTTGAAAGGCAACTTTTTCAGGCGCGTTTCTTGAAGCGGGTTCCCATCTGCGAAAGGTCGCGACCGCCGCTAATCGCATTCGATAGGTAATGAACCGTGATGTCCAGTTCATCGTGGTTGCACCAATAGTCATCGATCAGGCCATAGCTCGAATAAACGGATCGATTGAATCCATCTTCGATGTCGTTAAACCAGATCACAGTTAGTCCGATGAGCCCAACGGCCCAGAAGCCGCCGCCCGCATCGCCATACGGGTGCTGCCGCCATTTTTCAGGCTCAATTCGAATAGACATCCAGAGACGTTGGTTCGCCGGAGTCATGCGCGCGTATCCCTGACCGATTCGGGCCAACAATGCAGCCTCAGAGATGGGTTCCCAGTTCACCATTCTTGGATACCAAGCCTTCTAAGCGGCCCGGCGCGGCGCCGCTCTGGTGGTGCGTCCACTCGAGCGAGTCGTTGGCTGTCGTTCGCCCTTCACCAGACGAATGCGTACCTTGTAGCCGAGTGCCTTTGCATACCTCTGCAACGTGGCAATTGATGGCGAGTGCCTCGGCTCGGCAGACTCCAGGCGAGCAATTGCAGATTGAGTGGTACCGATCCGGGCCGCCACTTCAGCTTGCGTGAGTCCGGCTTCGGCGCGTGCCTTGAGAACTTCATCGAGGAAGGCGAATTCCTCGTCGAGTTCCTTGTAAGCCTTCTTCACGCCCGGACGTGCGAGCGCACGGGCCTTGAATTGCTTCAGCGTATTAGTCATTTTTCACTCCTGCATTCTCTGTTTCGCGATCTGTAGTTCCTTGCGCGGTGTTCTGTCCGTCTTCTTGACAAACTGATGCAGAAAGACGATGCCGCGGTCTATCACCGTGCAGTAAAAGACCCTCGCGATTCCCTCCGCCGCCTTCAGCCGAAGTTCAAACAGCCCGCCGCCCATTGCTCGGGTGTGGGGCATCCCTAGATCCGGACCAAATGCCTCCATTTTCTCGGCTATCTCAAAAACCGCGCCACAAAGCCGGCCGGCAGAGCAAGAATGTCGTTCTCAACGCGCCGGCTATAGAACGTGACAGTCCAAGGTCATGCGTAATATAGCAGAAATGCTATGTGCCCTCCCAAGACGAAATAGCCATCGGGCGCGAGCATGCCGATCGCACCCGATCGCCGCAGCGTTAAGGCGCACTCGTATTGTTGTACGTGAGATTCGGATTCATGTTGGCGGAGCCTGGCGCGTGCTCTATGGCCAAGTTCGCCGAAG
>CAZKNV010000295.1:0-3226 GCA_964554145.1 uncultured Burkholderiaceae bacterium | reverse complement strand
CCAAGTGGGTGATCTTTGCGTTGATCGAAGCCGAGGAGTACGGGATCACGCAGGCGAATGTCGACAAGATGAAGGCGAGCACCGATCCGGCCGTGCAACGCATCCTCGGTACCGGCGAGGACATGGGCAAGCTGCTTGGCCTCGACAAGGAGTGGGCGTACCGCGCGATCAAGGCCGTCGGCAACTACGGCGAGATCTTCGAGCGCAACGTCGGACCGAAATCCGCACTCAAGCTGCCGCGCGGGCTTAACAACTTGTGGAACAAGGGCGGAATCATGTACGCGCCGCCGATCCGCTGACCGATTCCGGGTTGGCTTGAACCCTCCCTCCTTCGCCATGCGAGGGAGGGCTACTCCCAGATGGCTGCCAGACCCTCGCTGACAAGGCGCAGTTGGTCGTGGCGCAGCCGCGCGTTCCGCGGCGTCGTCTATCAGGTTCTCGCCGTCAGCCTCATCGCGCTCGCAGCGTGGTTCCTGACTTCGAACACGCTGACCAATCTGCGCATCCGCGGCATTCAAAGTGGCTTCGATTTTCTAACTCAGCCGGCTGGCTTCGGCATCGGCGAGACCGTGATCGAGTTCGACTCGAGCAACCCGTACTGGAAGGCGTTCCTGGTCGGCCTGACGAACACGATCCGCGTGGCGATCATCGGCATTCTGATCGCCACCGTGCTGGGCACCGCGATCGGCATCGGCCGCCTGTCCAGGAACTTTCTGTTGCGCGGCGTGTGCACGGCGTACGTCGAGCTCTTCCGCAACATTCCGGTGTTGTTGCAACTGCTGATGTGGTACCTGCTGTTGAACGAGCTGCTGCCGCCGGTGAGCGAAGCGCTGAATCCCGTTCCGGGCATGTATCTCTCAAAAGGCGGGTTCGCGTTTCCGGTGCCGGTGTGGGCGCCGGGGTATGAGCTGATGCTGGCCGGCGCGATTGCCGGCGTAGCGTCGGCGTGGCTGTACCGCCGTTGGGCGCTCGCACAGTTCGCGTTGACCGGGCGCGCGCGCGCCACGTTCTGGCCGACGCTGGCGATCATCATCGTTGGCATCGCCGCGGGCTGGTTTGCCGCCGGCGCGCCGACCGCGCTCGACATGCCCGAAAGAACCCAGTTCAACGTGCAGGGCGGCGGCGCGGTGACGCCGGAGTTCCTCGCACTGACGCTTGGGCTTGCGATTTACACGGCAGCGTTCATCGCCGAGATCGTGCGTTCCGGTATCCAGGCGGTTCCATGGGGGCAGATCGAAGCGGCGAGCTCGCTTGGCCTCACCCGCAAACGGCAGTTGCAGCTCGTGCTGTTGCCTCAGGCGCTGCGCGTGATCATTCCGCCGATGACCAATCAGTACTTGAACCTGACCAAGAATTCTTCGCTCGCGGTCGCGGTCGGGTACCCCGACTTGGTGTCGATCTCGAACACCACGCTGAATCAGACCGGCCGCGCCGTCGAGTGCATCACGATCATCATGGCGGTGTACCTGACGCTGTCGCTGTCCACGGCGGCGCTGATGAACTGGTACAACGCGCGCGCGGCGATCAAGGAACGATGAGCGCAGCGTCCGCAAGTTCGGTCGGCACCTTCGCGCCCGTTGCCGCACGTCCAGCGCCGGTGGCCGCCCGTGGCCCCTTGGGGTGGATGCGGCGCAATCTGTTTGGCGGCCCGGGTAGCTCGCTCGCCACGCTGACCATCATCGCCGCATTGATTTACTACGTTCCCGATTTCATCGAATGGGCGATCGTCAACGCTGTCGCCCGCCCCGACAACGCCGCGTGTCGCGCACTCGACGGTGCCGGAGCGTGCTGGGGGGTGATCGCCGAAAAATATCGGCTGATCCTGTTCGGCCGATATCCGTTTGACGAACAATGGCGGCCGCTGGCGGCGACAGTCTTGATGGTCGCGATGCTTGTGGCAAGTTGCACGCGGCCATTGTGGAGCCGGTGGCTGGTGCTGGCGTGGGTGATTGTGTTCGCCGCGTTCTTCATCCTGATGCGCGGTGGCGTCTTCGGCTTGTCTGCCGTCGAGACCGATCGTTGGGGCGGGCTGCCGTTGACCTTGCTGCTCTCCACGATCGGCATCGCTGCTGCGTTCCCGCTCGCCATCCTCGTCGCGCTTGGGCGCCGGTCGCATCTGCCCGCGCTGCGCACGATCTGCATCGTTTACGTCGAGCTGATCCGCGGCGTCCCGCTGATCTCGGTGCTGTTCATGGCGTCGTTCATGTTTCCGCTGTTCATGCCGCAGGGAGTCACGATCAACGTGCTGGTGCGCGTGCTGGTCGGCATCACGCTGTTCGCAGCCGCGTATCTGGCCGAGGTCGTCCGCGGCGGTCTGCAGGCGATTCCGAACGGGCAGCACGAGGCTGCCGCGTCGCTGGGACTTTCCTATTGGCAGACGCAGCGCAAGATCGTTCTGCCGCAAGCGCTGCGGCTCGTCGTTCCTTCGATCATGAATAGCTTCATCAGCACGTTCAAGGACACTTCGCTGGTCACGATCGTCAGCCTCTACGAGCTCACCGGCTCGGTTACGCTGGCGCTCGCCGGCGACTCGAACTGGCGGTCATTCTTCGTGGAGGCGTATCTGTTCATCGCCGCGATCTACTGGATTTTCTGCTTCGCGATGTCGCGCTACAGCTTGTGGGTCGAGCAGCACTTGAATGTCGGCCATAGGCGAGCCTGACCTTGCCGGAGCCCATCATCACTTTCGAGAAGGTCAACAAGTGGTACGCGCAGTTCCACGTACTGCGCGATATCGATCTCGAAGTCGGCTACGGCGAGCGGATCGTCATCTGCGGCCCGTCCGGGTCGGGTAAGTCGACGCTGATCCGCTGCATCAACCGCCTCGAAGAACATCAGCAGGGCCGCCTCGTCGTCGATGGAGTCGAACTCTCCGACGACATCAAGGCGATCGAAGCTGTGCGCCGGAAGGTCGGCATCGTCTTCCAGCAGTTCAACCTGTTTCCGCACTTGACCGTGCTCGAGAACCTAACGTTGGCGCCGATGTGGGTGACCGGCGTTCCGCAGAAGGAAGCCGAGGAAAGGGCGATGGCGCAATTGACACGCGTACGCATCGCCGAGCAGGCGCAGAAGTATCCGATGCAGCTGTCAGGCGGTCAGCAGCAGCGCGTTGCGATCGCCCGCGCGCTTTGCCTGACGCCCAAGATCATGCTGTTCGACGAGCCCACGTCCGCGCTCGACCCGGAGATGATCAAGGAGGTGCTGGACGTGATCATCGAGCTTGCCG
>CAZKNV010000294.1:0-3227 GCA_964554145.1 uncultured Burkholderiaceae bacterium | reverse complement strand
GATCCCGATCGCCAGAACCATGGCGAACAGCGTGAGCGTGTTGATCGAGAAGCCCAGGATGTACAGGCCGGCGAACGTGCCCACGATCGACACCGGCACCGCCAGCATCGGAATGATCGTCGCGCGCCACGTCTGCAGGAATACGAACACGACAAACAGCACCAGCAATGCGGCCTCGAAAATCGTGATCTGCACCTGCCGGATCGAGCTCTCGACGACCAGCGTGGTGTCGAACGGAACAAGGTAGTCGACCCCGGTGGGAAAGGCCGGCTTCATCTCTGCCAGGCGGGCCTTGATTGCGGCGGCGACATCGAGCGCGTTGGCGCCGGTCTGCAGGAACGCGGCCATGCCAACCGAAGGCTTGCCATCCACGGTAGCTGCCACATCGTAAGTCTGGGCACCGAGCTCAACCCGCGCGACATCTTTGATGCGCAACACGCCATTGGGGCCGTTGGCACGGATGACGATGTTCTCGAACTCCTCGACGCGCGCGAGACGTCCACGCGCAGTGACGGTAAACGTGAGCGACTGCCCGGACGGCGCAGGTTCCGCACCGATCTTCCCGGCGGCGAACTGCGCGTTTTGCGCACGAATGACATTCGCCACATCCGATGGCGTGACGCCCAGACGCGCCATGCGGTCGGGATACAGCCACACTCTCATCGAGGAGCCGGCGCCGAAAAGAATGACGTCGCCGGTGCCGGGAATCCGCTTGAGCTCGTCGATCAGGTTGACCGTGGCGTAATCGGCAAGGAACGTGGTGGGCCGCGATTCATCAGGCGACATCAGCGCGATCACCAGCAAAATGTCATTCGAGCGCTTCTGCACCACGACGCCGTTGCGGCGCACTTCTTCCGGCAGACGCGGCAAGGCGATCTGCACGCGGTTATTGAGCTGGAACGTGGCGCGGTCTACATCGGTGCCGACCTCGAACGTGGCGGTGATCGTCAATGTGCCGTCGGACGACGCGTTCGACGTGAAATAGACCATGCCCTCGGCGCCCGACAACTGCTCCTCGATCGGCGCGGCCACCGTGGTGGCGATCGTCTCCGCACTGGCGCCCGGATAAGTGGTAGTGATCGTCACTGTCGGCGGAGAAATCTCCGGATACTGAGCCACCGGCAGCGCAAACGCCGCGATCACGCCGCCCAGGACGATGAGGATGGCGAGGACGCTGGCGAAGATCGGTCGTTCGATAAAAAAGCGGGAAACGTTGCCCATGGTGGTCAGCGAACAGGTTGACTCGGGGGCGCGGGGACCGGCGCTGCGCTCGCAGGCGGCTTGGGTTGAACCACGGCGCCTGGTCGCACCTTGATCAGATTGTCGATAATCACCAGGTCGCCATCGTTCAGACCGTCGGTCACCACAACGTTTGCGCCGATCCAGTTGGCCGTTTGCACCGGACGCGGCACCACCTTGTTGTCCGGGCCCACCGTCATGACCGTGCGCGACTGCTCACCTTGCACGATCGCAGACTGCGGCACCAGCATCGCGGCTTGTTCGCCGGCCAGGATCCGGACCTTCACGAACTGACCGGGCAGCCACTGCGCGTCGCGGTTCGGAAACTCGGCGCGCAGTTGCACGGTACCGAGTTTGGAATCGACGGCGCTGCCGGCGAAGTTAAGCCGGCCGTTGTCGGCGACGATGGATCCATCCTGACCGAGCAGTTGCACTCGCGCGCCCCGAGCGGCCGCACGGATTCGATCGTAGTCGCGCTCGGCCAGGGCAAAGCGCACCCAGATCGGGTCCACCTGAGTCAGTGTGGTTAGCAGACTCGATTCACTGTTCGCGGTGACGAGGCTGCCTTCGGAGCGCAACGCGCGCCCCGTGATGCCACTGATCGGCGCCTTCATGCGGGTATAGGACAGGTTCAGTTGGGCTTCCTTCAGCCGCGCTTCGGCGGCCGCAATGGCCGGCGTCGCCTGCCGCGCCGCGGCCAGCGCTTCGTCCAACTCGCGTTGGCTGATGGCCTTCTCCCTTGCCAGCGGCTCAAGACGCCTGGCGTCGGTCTCCGCCAGCTCTTTGCGAACCCGCTCCTGCAACAGCGCCGCCCTGACCTGCTCAACGACCAGTTCAAAAGGCGCAGGATCGATCACGAAGAGTGGCGCGCCGGCGGCGACCGCAGAGCCTTCGTTGTACAGGCGCTTCTCAACGATGCCGGATACGCGTGCGCGGATCTCTACCTCCCGCGAACCCTCGGCCTGACCAACCGCCTCCAGCGAGATAGGAACCTTCTGCGTCACAACGCGGAGCGCGGTCACCAGGGGCGGTGTGGGCGCGGCGCCAGACTTGGCAGCGGTTACATCGCCTTTGCCGCACGCCGCAACCGACACGGCAATGAGCACCGCGCAGACCGGTGCAAGAGCAAAAGAAGCGAAATCAACAAGCCGGGGCCTTGAGGTATTGCGCACGGAAGATTAGGAGGGGAGTGGCGAAAGCGAACGCCGCTTTATACTACATACATACTCAAACGTATGTAAACAAGCGACGAAAACCAATGCGCAGAAGGAAAGAAGACGCGGCACAAACGCGTGCGACCATCATCGACGCAGCCCTCGCCTGCTTCGACCGCCACGGCATCGCGCACTCGACGCTCGATCAAATTGCCGCCGGTGCGGGCGTGACCAAGGGCGCCATTTACTGGCACTTTGCGGGCAAACGGGAGCTGCTGCGGGCGATTCGCGAGCAAATTGCCCTACCCATACTGGATCAGGCCGATACCAGCTTGCTGCATGCGGGCGCGGCGCCCGCGCTCGCGCGTATCGAGCGGTTCCTGTTGGACATCCTAAGCACGCTTGAGACCGACCGCCGCAGGCGAGTAGCGCTCTCGGTAATGCAATTCAAGTGCGAGTACGTCGGCGGTCTGGATGCGGAACTCGCTGGCATGCTGAGAAACGCCGAACGACTCGGGGTCGCGCTTGAAAGCGCCTATCGCCAGGCGCGCCGCGCACGCCAACTCGTGCACGGCTTGTCGCCGCGCATTGCGGCGGTGGAGACACTGATGTTCCTCGGTGGGCTGGTTCGGCTCTGGCTGCTCGACAGGAGCCGCAAGGGATTCCGGAACAACGCTCGCCCCGCCATCCGCGCCCACGTCAGGTCGCGCCAGGCGCCCTGACATCAAGCGACTACTTTCTATCGTTTCGGATGCTGACCTGGAGTGCACGTTTTCTACTTAGGGAATCTCTGATTTATTCGCGCGCTCATGTCGTTGAGTCACGAGCGGGTGC
>CAZKNV010000293.1:0-3261 GCA_964554145.1 uncultured Burkholderiaceae bacterium | reverse complement strand
ATCGCGCGCGCGATGAGCGAACGCGACGAACGCCGCGCGCGGTCGTGGGTCGACTACAGCGACCGCAGCGGGTTCAAGAAGTCGCCCGATGAAATGCGCGGCAACGCGCGCCGCGATTTCGAGACACCGCGGGAGATGACCGCCGCGCCACCCGCAGAGAAAGAACTCGCGTTGCTGTAAAGGCAACCGTCTAGTGGAGAGCGGCGTCGCGGCGACTTGCCGGCATCGCGTTTGTCGGAGTCTTCTGGCGTCCTCGCCGGACCAGGTAGGCGCCGCCGACGAGCATGGCGGCGCCCCAAGCAAGAAATGCGAGGTCCCAGTAGATCCACTGGTCCGAAGAGACCGTCTCATTCACATGGTGAAGGCCCAGAATATGATGGTTGATCACGCCTTCGACCGCGTTAAATGCGCCGAACCCGATCAGCATCGTGCCGGCGAGCAACTTGCCTGACCATCGAACGTGAGTCTGGCGCGCATGCCTCCATAGGATTGCAAGACCGATTGCCACGAAGATGTAGGTACTCGCGTGAAATATGCCATCCCAGAGCACGTTGATTTCGAGGTTTCTCAGGCTGTCTGCCGGATACCCCGCGCTCGTCACCATGTGATGCCATTGCAGGACCTGATGGAGGATGATCCCGTCAAAGAATCCGCCCAGGCCGAGGCCCAGCAGGACGCCGGCAAACACGGGAAGTCGCGGGGAGTATGTTGGCGGCGTAGGTACATGAAAGAACCGAAGCTGCAGCAGTACCTAGGAACGAGCGGCGGCCTATTTTTTGGGCGCTGGCTCCTTACCCCTCGATTGGCTCGTCGACTTAGCGATATCGGTAGCCATCTTCAGATGGTCTTGCAGCGCCGGGAGCGTAGAGGAGGCAAAGGCCTTGAGCTCTGCGTCCTTGCCGGACTTCGCCTGCTTTTCAAAGAGCGCGACGGCGTCGCGATGTGCGCGCACCTGCGACGCCATGTACGCGCGATCGAAGTCAGCTCCTGACATGCCCGACATCTTCTTCATTTCTTGCTGGTCCTTCGCTGAAGGCGTAGTCGGAACACTCACGCTCCGACTTTGCGCCATCCCTTTCAGTTGTTCGCTGGTCTTGGTGTGATCACGGACCATTTGATCCGCAAACTTCCTGACCGCATCCGACGCGGCTTTGTCCTTGGCGGCCTGGCCGCCCTGGATTTCCGCAATGTCACTCTGGGCAGCTTTCATCATAAAGTCGCGGTCTGCCGCGGGGAGCGAAGTTTTGGCAGGGCTCGTCGTCTGTTTACTCGCAGGGGCGGACGTGCCCGCGGGTTGCGTTGAAGGGGCGCCCGCAGGCGCCTGAGCAATGGCGGTGCTCGAAAAAACGATCACTGCGGCGATGCCAGTTACGCTGGCTTTGATAGATGTCGGCATGCTGTATCTCCAGTTGAAAGAAGCGGTGCGACCGCTGTGGCACGGGGCGTGCCCGACCGCCCGGAATGCCCTCCGTAGCCAGAACGCACCTGCCGCATAAGCGAGCGCGGCGGCCAACGGTATTACGTAACTGCCGGTAGCCGCCTAAAAGCCAATGCATCCCGCACGCCCGACATCAATACAGCAGCAGCGTAAATGCTGAGAATGATCGACACGACACCGTGGTGTGTCGGTTGCAAGGCCGTAGGCGCATCGATCCACACCCTTGACGCGTGATAGACGACCAGCCCAACGTAGCCGCCAGTCGTCGCTCCGAGAATCATGTGTACGAGGCGTTCCGCGTGCGACAAGCGGCGTGTGCGGTCTTCCGCTACGGAAATCGACCAGCGTCAACAAGTACTCGGCTGCGAACACCGCAAAAAGCAGCCAAGCAAATGCCCCGCGCCACTCGAACCATGCGAGACCGACAAAGAGCGGTGCATAGAGCAAGGAGCGCGCGGCATGCAGACTCAGCTCACGTCCGGCCCACGGCTGCTTAGGAAGTCTGGCCTCCCACTCGTGGGCATAGAACGTGTCGAATGCACCGAAGGCGCCGTGCACGAGCAGAACGAGCAATGCCGCGTCAAGGGCGGACATCGGCGGCGGGGAACTTGTTCTTACGCGCGAATCGATATTTCGGCGTATGGCGGCAAGCGCGCCACCAGGTCGCAAGCGTCATTCAATCCGCATGACGACGGACTCGCTGACGAACACATCGCGTGCGCGACCTTCGTGGCGCTCGCGCATGTCCGTCGGCAGTCGGCCCTGCTCAACCCATCGATCTGGTCTATCTCGTCGCTCGCTCGAAAATCGTCCGACAGCGCGGCGCATCGAAATGTCAGCACAAGATCGTCTGAATGCGGAACCGTGTAGATGCCGACCAACCGCTCCACGCTGGCACCTACTCCAAGTTCCTCGCGCACTTCACGCATGACGGCTTGCCATGGTGCTTCCCTGCTCTCGGCTTCCCCGCCGGGTAGGTTCCACAGTCCATCTTTCTTGCGCCGACACAGCAACAGACGCGATCTGTCGTTAAGCAACAGGGCAAACGCGCACAGAGTGGTCATGCGGCAGCCTGCCCCGCACTATCAAGCTAGAGCATTTCCTCACGCGCTTTTTCTGCGTGCGCTGCGCCGAGAGCCGTCTTGACCTCTCGTTCTTCTTCCGGGGGCGGCAAAACCGCTGGCATCCCCAGCGACTGAATCCACAACTCGCGGCACCAGCCCTTGCTGTGATAAATGTGCTCGTCTTCCTGATCTTCGACTTCCTTGCACGCGGCCATCAGTGCTTTCTTCTCGTCGCCGCTGGTTTTCTCGGAATACTTTGAAAGCAGCTCCCAGTTCAAATGGTCCTTGGTTTCGGCGAAGACCACGCACTCGCACGCGACGAGCTCCGCCGCTGCCGGCTCACCTCCGCTCGCCAACGCCATTTGCATCGCCTGCACAAGCGATTCGCCGATGTGGTGTACGACCTGGCGCCCCGGGGTTTGCACGTTCGGATCGAGACCTAGCTTGCTGAACAGCCTCGACGTGGCGCCGGGTCTGTTCAAGGTACTTGGTCCATTCTTCTTCGAGGTCTTCGTTCACTACGCATTCGAGAGCGATTGTGTAAACCTGCACCCCACCCAACTCGGTTTCGAGCATTTGGTACAAGAGTTCTTTGACATGGTCGTTCATTTTTTGCCTCCTTGGCGTTGCAGATGCGCCGCTGCCATCTGACATTGGGAGCGGCGAAGCAATTGCCGCGCCCATTCGAATGGCGGGATGAAGCATGAGCAACAACGTCTCGATCGTCCCGCAACGACATGAGCATTGGTTGCACCGCGA
>CAZKNV010000292.1:0-3276 GCA_964554145.1 uncultured Burkholderiaceae bacterium | reverse complement strand
ACTTGCCTTTGAAGTCTGCCAGCGAAACCGGCTTGCCCGCGATGTCCGTCGCGCGAAAATCGGGCGCGGCTTGTCCCGGAGCCGGCGCTGCGATCGCGCCCGAAGCCGCCGCCGACGCGAACAAGCCGGCAGCAACCCACTGAATCAGTTTCATCGTGACGCCTCCTTTACTTTGTCGAGAGCGGCAAGAACGATGCCTTCGGTCAACAACTCCGGCAAGACCGCAGCCTCGCCATTGCGATCGTAAAGCACATACAGCGGAACGCCGTTGCGGCCGAATTGTGCCAGCGCCTGCGTGATGCGCTCGTCGCGATTGGTCCAGTCGGCGCGCATCAGCACCACCTTGTCTGCCGCAAATCGCGTCTTTACTTTATCGGCGCGCAGCGCGACACGCTTGTTCACCTGGCACGTTACGCACCAGGCCGCGGTGAAATCGACGAACACCACCTTGCCTTCGCCGCGCAGTTGCGCCAGCTTTTCGGGCGAGTAATCGATCCAGCCCGCGTCTGCGGTCGAGCGCGTGCCCGGCGCCAGTGCTTCGCTGGTGGCAATCGGCGTAAACGTCAGTGCGGCCAGCACGCCGCCGCCCGCTGCGACCCAGCGGAAAACACGTGAACCGCGCTGCGATAGTCCGAACGCCCACAGCGCAAACCCAACCGCTACCAAAACGCCGAGCGCGAGCGCTATACCGCCGGCGTCGACCTGCTGCGCCAGGACCCATAGCAACCAGACGCAGGTGGCGAACATCGGGAACGCCATGAACTGTTTGAACAACTCCATCCAGCGGCCGGGCCGGGGCAGCTTCGCCAGCAGGCGCGGGAACAGCGTCAGCAGCACATACGGCGCCGCCATCCCGACACCGAGCGCTGCAAACACCGACAAGGCAATGGCGGCCGGCTGCGTAATCGCATAGCCAAGCGCAGCGCCCATGAAGGGCGCCGTGCACGGAGACGCGACGATCACTGCGAGCACGCCGGTGCCGAAGCTGCCGCGCCAGTCCGACTTATGCGCGAGAGCATCGGCTGCCTTCAGGTTCGCCACGCCGCTTCCCATCGTGAACTCGTACACGCCCAGCAGATTCAATCCGATACCGAAGAACAGCACCGTCAGGGCGGCGACCACCCACGGCGTTTGCAACTGAAAGCCCCATCCGAGCGCGCTGCCTGCCTGCTGCAGTCCGATCAACAACGCAGCCAGCAACACGAACGAAAGCACGACGCCCACAGCGAAGGCGATGCCGTGAGCCGCCATCGGCCCCGAGTGCGTGCGATGCTGCGCAAGCCCGATCAGCTTCAGCGACAGCACCGGAAATACGCACGGCATCAGATTCAGTATCAATCCGCCGAGAAATGCAGTGCCTAATGCAGCTAACAGCGACATCGACGAGCTGCCCGCGCTACCGGGGGCGCCTGCAGTGCCCGCAGCGGCGCCAACCAAGCCTGCCGTCAACGGCGCTTGCACGACATTGACCCAGCCGTTTGCATAGCCGGGTCCGCCGTTGGCAACGATCACGCCCTTTAACGTCTTGAAGTCCGCCGCAACCGGCTTGGCTGCGGTCAAGTAAATGGCAGATTGGCCGCTCTCGGTTTTCAGTACCTGTGGTGCCGCTGCTTCGATGCGGCCTTCTTCCAGCGGGAAGAATTCGACCTTGTCGAGCGTCTTGCCGGCCGGCGGCGACAGTGCAACGCGAATGCGACTCGCATCGATCGTCGCGCTCGCGGCTAGCGCTGCCGACTGCGGCACGCGCGCTTGTGTTGCCTTGAACAGTGCGGCCGATGCGGATGGCGATGCCTTTGCCTGGACCGGCAAGGTCAATTTCACTGGCGCCTCGCCCGGTATGCAAACGTCCTTGCACTCGAGCCATGACGCTTGCGCCGTCAAGGTGACCGGCGTGCCGACCGGCAGATCAGCCGGCACTTGCACGGTCGTCAACAACAGCGTTTCGCCTTCATAACCGAAGTTCATCAGCGGCCCGACCGGCAATCGCTTCGGGTGTGGCCATTCGATCGGGCCGGCGCTAAAGCCCGCGGGCAACTGCCACTTCATCTGCGTCGGCAATCCGGAGTCGCCCGGCACCTGCCAGTAGGTATGCCACTCGTCCTCGTGCTTTAACCGCAGCCCGACCGTCAGCGGCTGGCCGGGAACGATCGCATCGGTGGCGGCGATCAATTCGGCATCGACGTGTTTCTCAGGGGCGCCGAATCTGGGTAACGACTGCGGCAGCGATTGGCCGGCAGCTGGCAATGCCACGGCCAAGCCAAGGGTGAATGCGAGGGCTGGTAAGAGCTGCATGGTCTTTCGTCTAATAGTGGATGCGCAAGTTCCGTCTATGTTGCCGCTTATTTCAGCTTGGCTCGATCGGCCATTCAGCGGAGTTCGGCAAATGCCTGCTCGGCAGCCGCGATCGTTTCATCAACGACCGCATTATCGTGCGCGATCGACACGAAGCCCGCTTCGTAGGCCGACGGCGCAAGGTAAATGCCGCGCGCCAGCATTGCATGAAAAAAGCGCTTGAATCGTTCGATATCGCACGCGATCACGTCCGCGTAGCGGCCCGGTACGTCGGCGGCGAAGTAGATGCCGAACATGCCACCGAGGCTATCACCGGAAAACGCTAAGCCGGGCGCGGAGCGTTTTGCAGAGTTAACGAGCCCATCAACCAGCGATCGGGTTCGCTGGCCGAGCTCTTCGTAGAAGCCCGGACGCTGAATCTCCGTCAGCGTTGCCAGGCCGCAAGCGACCGCCACCGGATTGCCCGACAACGTGCCGGCCTGATAAACGTTGCCCAGCGGCGCCAGATGCTGCATTACTTTCCGGCTACCGCCGAAGGCCGCCACCGGCATACCTCCGCCAATGACCTTGCCGAGCACGGTGATGTCCGGAGCGATGCCACAGAGCGCTTGCGCGCCGCCGAGGGCGACGCGAAAGCCCGACATCACTTCGTCAAAGATCAGCAGCGCGCCACGATCGGAGCACTGCTCGCGCATCGCGCGCAGGAACTCGGGCGTCGCGCGCACCAGATTCATGTTGCCGGCGATCGGCTCGACGATCACGCATGCGATGTCGTCGCCGTGCTCTTTAAAGGCGTCTTCCAGTTGCTGCGGGTCGTTGTAGTCGAGCACCAGCGTGTGCTGCGTGATGTCGGCGGGCACGCCGGCGCTGCTCGGATGGCCGAAGGTGAGAAGCCCCGAGCCGGCTTTCACCAGCAGGCTGTCGGCATGGCCGTGATAGCAACCTTCGAACTTGACGACTTTCTCGCGCCTTGTGTAACCACGC
>CAZKNV010000291.1:0-3296 GCA_964554145.1 uncultured Burkholderiaceae bacterium | reverse complement strand
CGAACGACTGATCATTTTCGACACCACCTTGCGCGATGGCGAACAAAGTCCCGGCGCGTCGATGACACGTGAAGAAAAGCTGCGCATCGCCAAGCAGCTGGAGCGGCTGAAGGTCGATGTGATCGAGGCCGGCTTTGCCGCATCGTCCAACGGAGATTTCGACGCGGTGAAGTCGATTGCCAATGCGATCAAGGACTCGACCGTCTGCTCTTTGGCGCGTGCCAACGATCGCGATATCAGCCGCGCCGCCGAAGCGCTGGCGGGTGCGGAGTCAAAGCGCATTCACACGTTCATCGCAACCTCGCCGCTGCACATGGAAAAGAAGCTGCGGATGACGCCGGAGCAGGTGCATGAGCAGGCGAAGCTTTCAGTGCGCTTCGCGCGCCAATTCACCGACAACGTCGAGTTCTCGCCGGAGGACGGTTATCGTTCAGAGCCCGATTTTTTGTGCCGAGTGCTGGAGGCAGCGATCAACGAAGGGGCGACCACGATCAACATTCCCGATACGGTCGGCTACGCGGTGCCCCAGTTGTACGGTGAGTTTCTGCGCATGCTGCGCGAACGCGTGCCGAATTCCGACAAGGCAGTGTGGAGCGTGCATTGCCATAACGACCTCGGCATGGCGGTCGCCAACTCGCTGGCAGGCGTGAAGATCGGTGGCGCGCGACAGGTCGAGTGCACGATTAACGGGCTGGGCGAACGCGCCGGCAATTGTTCGCTCGAAGAAGTCGTGATGGCGGTACGTACGCGGCGCGACTTCTTCGACCTGGATGTCGGCATCGACACCACGCAGATCGTGCCGACATCGAAACTGGTGGCCGGCATCACCGGCTTTGCAGTGCAGCCGAACAAGGCGGTCGTCGGCGCGAATGCCTTCGCGCATGCATCGGGCATTCATCAGGACGGTGTGCTGAAAGCGCGTGACACCTACGAAATCATGCGCGCCGAGGATGTCGGCTGGAGCGCGAACAAGATCGTGCTGGGCAAACTGTCGGGACGCAACGCGTTCAAGCAGCGCGTGAACGAGCTCGCGATTCCGCTCGAGAGTGAGACGGAACTGAACGCTGCGTTTGCCGCCTTCAAAGACCTCGCCGATCGCAAGTCCGAAATCTTCGACGAAGACATTCAGGCACTGTTTTCCGACGAGTCGGTGACGCAGCACGACGAGCATTTCAAGTTGATTTCGATGATGCAGAAATCCGAGACTGGACAGCGGCCTCACGCAAAGATCGTGTTCTCGATCGGCTCTGAGAAAGTGGCCGCCGAGTCGGATGGCGACGGACCGGTCGATGCCTCGCTGAAGGCGATCGAAAGCCAGGTGAAAAGCGGTTGCGAGATGCTGCTTTATTCGGTCAATGCCATTACCAGTGGCAGCGACGCGCAGGGCGAAGTCACGGTGAGGCTGGCGCGCGCCGGCCGCATCGTCAACGGCACCGGCGCCGATCCTGACATCATCGCGGCATCTGCAAAGGCATATTTGAATGCGCTGAACAAGCTGTACATGACGGGCGAGCGGCTCAATCCGCAGACGTCGGCGGCGCGCTGAGCTAAGCCGCTGATAACAAGGAGCGCGCGTGCGTCAAGTGAATCTCGTTGTTGTGGTTACAGCGGGACTCTTGCGCCCGCGACGTCCCGCTTGAATTCCGTGGTTGGCAGGCCGAAAGTGAGGGTAGTGCCGACATTGATCTCGCTTTCGGCGTGAATCATGCCTCCATGCAGTTCCAGAATGCGTTTTGCAATCGCGAGGCCGAGGCCGGCGCCCTGGGCATTTTCGACCGCGGCGTTTCTCGCTTTGTAGAACCGATCGAAAATGTGGGGCAGGTCTTCCTGTGGAATGCCGCAGCCGGTGTCTCTGACCGATACCTTCACGGCGCAGGCCCAGCGGTCTCAGACGGCAGGGCGATTAAGAACACACGTGTCCAGAGAAACTATCATGTCTTGATGTCGATGCAACCCATCCAGACAGCGTTCGTGCGACTTGGCCAACTGTCCAGCGCTGCGAATGAAGGCCACCCGCACGCCGTGGCGCGAACCACTGCTCACCGTGATGCAGCAGGCGCGAATCGAAGTCATGCTCTGAACGCATGCTTGGCGCCGTTTGATTTCGCCGGCTCGTTTTTGGGATGCGCGTTCAATCAGATCTCCCCGCAATTCGAGCCGCGACTCCGCAGGCTCGGTCGGTGATAACAATTCCGTTTAGTGCGACAAAGGCTGGAGCGCGTGAGCATGGTTCTGGAGCGCTTGGGGGGCGAGGCAATGCTCAATTCAGCTCTCGGACCTCAGTCGTGGAGTTGGCGTCGGCGCTACAGCGGCGGCGGCGCACGGCGCGTCCACACATTTTCTGGCACTGTGACATCGAAAGCACGCCGAAGCACACTGATGAACATCCCGATTGAACCCTTGCCTGCGGCGAGCGATCCGCGAGTGGCTGCGATTCTCGGCATCGTCTCACGTGAGACAAAGATTGACCGTGGTCGGTTGCAGTTGGATGCACGCACCGATGACCTCGGGATTGGGTCGCTCGATCTGACACTGATCGTGTTCGAGATCGAATCGCATTTTGGTATCGAGCTCCCGTTCGCGCCCGAACCGGCGGCTGACAAATCGATGACGGTCGGGATGCTGGTCGATCAGGTCCTGCAATTTCTCGATGCCCGGGCAAACATCTGCGAGCGAGTAGTTGACGATCCTTGAACGACGTGTCGCCGTCACGGGCCTGGGGGTGGTATCTGCGCTCGGCCACGATGTGGCATGCCTCTGGCGAGCGCTTGTCGCCGGCGAATGCGGCATCCGGCCGATCGCGAACATTCCGACCGATCGCCTGACCGCACGCACCGCCGCCGAAGTGCAGGGCTTCGATCCCGCTGCACATTTCGACGCGCGCAGATTGCCGATGCTCGACCGCACTTCGCAATTTGCGCTGGTGGCCGCGCGGGAGGCGATCAGTGAAGCTGCGCCCAGCGGAATCGCCGCGCTCAGGCCGGACGCCCGCAAGGCCGGCGTCGTGTTCGGCGCGGGTCTTGGAGTGCACACCATCGACAGTTCGTATCAGACACTGTATGGAGAAGGGTCGAACCGGCTGCACCCCTTCACTGTGCCGCGCATTATGCCCAACGCGCCGGCGAGTCACATATCGATCGATTTCGGTTTGCGCGGCCCGTCGTTTGCCACTGCGTCGGCATGCGCATCGTCGACGCACGCGATCGGTCTCGCGTTTCACATGGTCCGCTCGGGCCTGCTCGAGCTTGCGGTCACCGGCGGCAGCGATGCGTCGCTGACGGTCGGACACGTGCGCG
>CAZKNV010000290.1:0-3297 GCA_964554145.1 uncultured Burkholderiaceae bacterium | reverse complement strand
GCTGGCGGCCAAGTATCCGGACAAGGTCAAGACCTTGTCGCTGCACAGTGGATGGGCGAAAACGGACCCCTTCCTGAAAACCGTGGTCGAAGGCTGGCAGTTGATGGCCAAAGCATTGGGCAGCGTGCCCGAAATGGTCATTCTGGGGATCTTTCCCTGGTGCCTGACGCCGGAGCTGTATGCCGCCAAGCCCGAGTACATCCAGTCCTTGGCCGGCTTTGTACGCAGCCGTCCGGTGCAGCCGCTGGCGGCATTCCTCCAGCAGTCGAATGCCGTGATCGGGCATGATGCCGAGGCGCAACTGGCTAGGATAACGGCGCCGACGCAGATCACGTTCGGGCGGCACGATCTGGCGACGTCGACACGTTTTGCGGATCGGATGAAGAGCGACATTCGCGGCTCAGAGTTGTTGATCTTTGATGGGTGTGCGCACGCACCGATCTATGAGAAGGTCGAGGAGTTCAACCAGAACACCTTAGCGTTCTTGCAGCGGCACACGGGATAGAACGACGAGGCCATTGGCGCTCCCCATGTGGTCGCCACCGACTATGTGCCTTCGGGGTGATGTTCACTCCCGACCGGGACAGGCGGCGGCCGAGCTGATGGTTGACGAGGATCAATTGATGCCAGAGTTCGCAGCGCACCGGCTTCAGCCCGAGAGCGACCGGATCGAACTTGTCGTCGGGGCAATGCGGCTCACCACAAAAGCGCGGCCGCCGCAGCAGCCGGCCGTCGAGGTCGTAGGTCCATGCGTGGTACGGGCAAGTGATGTTGCCGCGCGTGTTGCGCGGCTCGGCCACCAGTTGCACACCGCGATGGCTGCATACATTGTGAAACGCGCGCACGTTGCCGGTCCTGTCGCGCAACAGCAGCAGCGGCACGCCGGCGAAGTCGTACGGCCTGAGATCGCCTGGATTCGGAATATCGGCCGCGATCCCGACGCAGAACCATGTGTTCGCCAGCACTCGATCGCGCTCGAGTTCGAAAAAATCGGCGCTCGTGTACACCTCGCGCGGCAAGCCGACCGCGTGCTCGGTCGGGCGATTCAGGCGGGTGATAACTTCATCAGTGATGCACGAGGCAGCGTTTACAACTGGCATTCGATTCTAACCGGCAAGGAAGCGTTGCCGAGCCTATCGAACGTCACTTGCGGTTCCGCGCCCGGGCACGACCTCCGGCGGCTCGGATGCGACATCGATGCTGCGTTAGGCGCCCGCCATCTCCCGCAGACGGAAGCGCTGCAGCTTGCCGGTTTCGGTGCGCGGCAACGCGTCGACGAACTCGATTACGCGCGGATACTTGTATGGCGCAATCGCTTGTTTGACGAACGCCTGCAGCTCGGCGCAAAGATTCGCGCTTTGCGTGTGACCCGGTTTCAGCACCACATACGCCGCCACAAGCTGGCCGCGCTCGTCGTCGGGCACGCCGACGACTCCGCATTCGGCCACCGATGGATGCAGCAACAGCGCGCTTTCTACTTCGGGCCCGGCTACGTTGTAACCCGAGGTCACGATCATGTCGTCGGAGCGCGCCTGATAGTGAAAATAACCTTCATCGTCCTGCAGAAAGGTGTCGCCGGTCAGATTCCAGCTGTCGCGCACGTAGTTGCGCTGGCGCTCATCATCCAGATAACGGCAGCCGCTCGGACCCTTGACCGCGAGCTTGCCGACAGTGCCGCGCGGCAGCTCGTTCATTGCATCGTCGACGACGAGCGCGCGATAGCCCGGCACCACTTGGCCGATCGCACCGGCACGAACATCCGCGCCGGCCGCAGCGATGAAGATGTGAATCATTTCAGTGGCGCCGATGCCGTCGATCATCTCGATGCCGGTGGCCTGCTTCCACAGTTGGCGCGTTGCGTCCGGCAGCGCTTCGCCGGCAGATACGGTTTTCTTCAGACTGCGAATATTGAACTTGCGAGCTGGATCAGCCAGCAGCAATGCCATTTGCCGATACATCGTCGGTGCGGTGAAGCAGATCGTCGCCTGCGTTGCTTCGATGGTCTGCAGCAACGTCTCGGGCGTTAACTTCTCCATCAACACGGTCGACGCGCCGAAGCGCAGCGGCATCGCAAGCAAGCCACCCAGCCCGAATGTGAATGCGAGCGGCGGCGTGCCGCAAAAGACATCGCCGCGCTTCGGCTTCAACACATGCGTCGTGAAGGCATCTGCCATCACCAGAATGTCGCGCTGAAAGTGCACCGTTCCCTTCGGCTGGCCGGTGGTGCCCGAGGTGAATGCGATCAGGCAGACGTCGTCGCGATGACTCGAATACGCGGTAAAGTGGATCGGCTTGCGAGCGGCGCGCGCTTCGAGCGCATCGGATGCAGAGTCATTGAAGTAAACGACCGTTTTCAGATCGGGAGCGTAGTGCTCGGAGGTGCGGTCTTGCGTTTGCGCCAGCTCTTCCTTCAGACGAACGTCGCACAGCGCGGCGGAAACTCTGGCCTTGTCGATCATCTGCTTCAGTTCACGCGCGCGCAGCAACGGCATCGTGCCGACCGCAATCAGCCCGGCTTTGACCACCGCAAGCCAGCATGCGGCCAGCATCGGCATGTTCGGTGCCCGCAGCAGTACACGATTGCCCGGAACCAGGTGCAGATCTTCGGCGAGCACTGTTGCGATGCGATTGACTTGTGCCTGCAGCTGCGCGTACGTGCAGGAGACCGGACGCCCGTCGATCAATGTCGTGATAGCGAGGCGCGCACCATCGCCGGCATCGACACGCCGGTCGAGCAATTCGCTAACGCAGTTCAGCTGCGGCGGATACCAATACTCGGGGCGGTCGAACAGGAACTCGGGCCACTCGCTTTCCGGTGGCAGATGTTCGGGGGCGAATGTATCGATGGTTTTCATTCGCCTAGCAATTCGCGCGCGATGATCAGCTTCTGCACTTCAGTCGCGCCCTCGTAAATGCGCAGTGCGCGGATTTCGCGATACAGACGCTCGACCACCGAGCCGCGCTCGACGCCGCGCGCGCCGAACAGTTGCACGGCCGAATCGATCACTTGCTGTGCGCTCTCGGTGGCGGCCATCTTTGCCATCGCCGCCTCCTTTGTCGTGCGCGCATGGCCGACATCGCGCAGCCACGCCGCGCGATAGGTCAGCAATCGTGCGGCATCCAGAGCGGTGGCCATGTCTGCCAGCCGCGCCTGTGTCATCTGCATGTCCGCCAGACGCTTGCCGAAGAGTTGGCGAGAGCGAGCATGCGCCAGCGCCTCATCGAGTGCGCGTTGGCCAAAGCCGAGCGCTGCCGCGGCGACCGATGTGCGAAAGATATCAAGCGTGGCCATCGCCA
>CAZKNV010000289.1:0-3298 GCA_964554145.1 uncultured Burkholderiaceae bacterium | reverse complement strand
GCAAGCTCGGTAGTGGTGGCGGATGCAGCGCCGCCGCTTTCCGAACACGAGCGGCGCGAAGCGGCTGCATTGATGCGCGTGAATCATGTCGGCGAAGTCTGCGCACAGGCGCTGTACGACGCACAGTCACTGGCAACGCGCTCGCCGCAGCTACGCGATGCTTTCATGCGCGCCGCACAGGAAGAGGCCGACCATCTGGCATGGACACAGCAACGGATTGCTGAACTCGGTGGGCGGACCAGCTTGTTGAACCCGTTCTGGTATTCGGGCGCCTTCGCCATCGGGGTCTTGGCTGCAAGGCTGGGCGATCGGGCAAGTCTTGGCTTCATGGCCGAGACCGAGCGCCAGGTCGAGCAGCACCTGCAGAGCCACCTTGAGCGGCTGCCCGAGGCCGATACCGCATCGCGTGCCATCGTCGAGCAGATGAAGAACGACGAAGCGCAACACGCGGAGGCGGCGGTCGATAACGGCGGCGCCAGATTGCCATTGCCCGCGCGCTGGGCGATGCGACTGGCAGCGCGCGTCATGACCAGGACGGCGCATTACATCTAAGCGTCGTCGGCGATCTGCACTGAATGCGTGACCTGTGCCGTTTTGGCCATCATGGCGGTCGCCGAGCAGTACTTTTCATGCGACAACTGAACCGCACGCAGAACGGCGTCACGATTCAGAGCTCTGCCACGCACCGTGAACTTCATGTCGATGCGCGTAAAAACTTTCGGATCGTCTGCGGCGCGTTCCGCTTCCAGGTGCAACTCGCAACCCGTGACGTCATGCCGACCGCGGCGCAGGATCAGGACCACGTCGTACGCGGCGCAGCCGCCGGTGCCCAGCAGGACCATCTCCATTGGCCGCGGCGCGAGATTGCGGCCACCGCCCTCCGGCGCGCCGTCCATCGAAACCAGATGCCCGCTCCCCGTTTCGGCGACGAAGCTCATTCCCTCGCCGGTCCAGCGCACATAGCAGTTCAAGATGCCTCCTTTCGGGTTCGCTGCTGCGGCGATGCAACACCCATGCCGCAACCTCGAAGCCAAGATTTGCAGCGCCAAGCTATTGAAATATCAGACGATCCACTCTCTTGATAGCCGCGACCTCGTCCTTTATCCCGATTTCTACCTTGCGCTGCATCAATTGCATCCGCATACTTACGCCTTGTCTCCTCCACCCTTTCAGGTGGCTTCGGGCCCAGACTCCGGTCTGGGCCAATTTTTTTGGGCCGCTTGCGCCGCAACCCCTTGAACGAATAGAATTTCGGGTTCCGCGGCTCGCGGAGGCAAAAACCTCCGCGCTTGCTAGCGCCCTTTGGCCAGCACCACGTTCGGCCATGCATTTGAGCATTTCGGCCATGCATTTGAGCATCTATGAAAACTTTTTCCGCAAAGCATCACGAAGTCAAGCGAGACTGGTTGCTGGTCGACGGCCAGGACAAGGTGGTCGGGCGCCTTGCCAGCCAGATTGCGCTGCGCCTGCGCGGCAAGCACAAGGCTGAGTACACGCCGCATGTCGATACGGGTGATTACATTGTTGTCGTCAACGCCGCCAAGCTTCGCATGACAGGCAACAAGAGCGAAGACAAGATCTATTACCGACACAGCGGCTACCCCGGCGGTGTTTACGAAACGAACTTCAAGAAAATGCAGGAGCGCTTTCCAGGCCGCGCATTGCACCTCGCGGTGCGAGGAATGCTGCCTAAGGGGCCGCTCGGATACGCGATGCTAAAAAAGCTCAAGATCTATGCGGCAGATGAACATCCACATACGGCGCAGCAGCCCAAAGCCGTCGAAATAGCCTAGGAACACGATGATCGGTAATTACAACTACGGAACAGGCCGACGCAAGAGTTCGGTGGCGCGGGTTTTCTTGAAGCGCGGCAATGGCGCCATCGTGATCAACGGGCGCCCGATCGACGAATATTTTCAGCGCGAAACCGGCCGCATGATCGCGCGGCAGCCGCTGGCGTTGACCAACCATGGCGGCACTTTCGACATTCAGGTGAACGTCAATGGTGGCGGTGAGTCAGGGCAGGCCGGCGCAGTGCGCCACGGGATTACACGTGCGCTGATCGACTACGACGAAACGTTGAAGCCAGTGTTATCCGGCGCTGGCCTGGTCACGCGCGATGCGCGCGAAGTCGAACGCAAGAAGGTCGGCTTCCGCAAGGCGCGCCGCCGCAAGCAGTTCTCGAAGCGATAGGCTCGAATCAACCAACGGGCGGTGGCTGCAGCGCCGCCCGCGTATTGGGGATGCGCGTTCGCGATAGACGTGAGCGCGGCACGATCTTCAGCGCTCTGCGTCCTATACTTCCGGCCGAAGAAATGCCGCTTGCCTGATCGAGTCCGCTAGCTGCGCGGGCGGCTTCTTCTTTAACCGGGCGCTTGGCGTGAGCCCGGTTCATGGGAGGCTGGCTTTGCTGCACGCTTTACTTCATGTTTGTGATCAGTACCGCGGCCCAGTCGGATGAGGCGCAAGCGTTGGTTGCGCAGCCGTTCAGCGAGTGTGCCAAGAGTCGCCGTTCGTACGCAACTGCCGTGGCGTATCAAGGCGTTTCTTTTGTTGGCGCTGGTGTCAATCGTTTCGCTGATCGTCGCGGCCGCGCTGCTCGCTTACAGCTACAGTCGAGCGCCAGGGTCCGAGGATGCCGGCACCTTGACGACTGAGGTCGAGAAGATTCGCGAAGATGCGAAACAGGCGGTTGTCGAGCGTGACCGCAACGCGGCGCTTGCGGCGCAGTTCGAAAATCAGCTGACAATCGATCGCGCGGCGCAGGAGCAGGTGCAAGCGCAGCTAAAGGCGCTTGAAAACGAAAATGCTCGTTTGAAGGAGGATTTGTCGTTCTTCGAGAGCTTGCTTCCAATGCCCGCCAACCCCAAGGGGGTAGTCATCCGCAGCTTCCGTCTGCAGGCGCTTAACGAGTCGGATCAGGAGACAGGTCTTGAGCCGGGTCGTGGTGGCAAATCCGGGCCAGGGAGTGAAACACAGGCTTTGCGCTATCGCCTGCTGGTTCAGCAAAGCGGCCGACCCGAGCGCGACTTTGTGGGCGCAGTGTCGCTCACCGTCAGTTTGCAGCGGGACGGCCGGCCATGGGTATTGCAGCTACCCGACGCTACGCTTCCCGAGGCCGGCCCGGCGCCGCTTTCGTTTCGACACTATCAGCGCGTGGAAGGAACGTTCGAGCTTCCCGAAGGCGCTGTAGTGCGGTCGGTGCAGGTAAAAATTCAGTCCGGTGGTGAAGTGCGCGCGCAGCAGACTTTCACGATGTGAGGCAAACGATGTTTGGTAACAAATCAGTGGCACCGAA